>JAZSPQ010000044.1:0-7580 GCA_045537485.1 Acutalibacteraceae bacterium
ATGTCGGCTCATCACATCCTGGGGCTGAATTCGGTCCCAAGGGTTCGGCTGTTCGCCGATTAAAGTGGTACGCGAGCTGGGTTCAGAACGTCGTGAGACAGTTCGGTCCCTATCTGTCGTGGGCGTAGGATATTTGAGGAGCGCTGTCCCTAGTACGAGAGGACCGGGATGGACGCACCGCTGGCGCACCAGTTATCATGCCAATGGTACAGCTGGGCAACTAAGTGCGGATCGGATAAACGCTGAAAGCATCTAAGCGTGAAGCCGTCTCCAAGATAAGATATCCCATAGCATAAGCTAGTAAGACCCCTCAAGGACTATGAGGTTGATAGGTTGCAAGTGTAAGTGCAGTGATGCATTCAGCTAGGCAATACTAATAGGTCGAGGGCTTGACCAAATTCCTTGGTTCAAACTACTACAATCCTCTTTTCGATACTTCCTTTGTTTAGTTTTGAAGGTACATAAATTATGACTGTCCTTAAAGGGCAGTCTTTTTTTATTGACAAAACTAATAATATATGCTATATTGATTATGCGACCAAACTGTATAGAAGATAACGAAAGGGATAACACTTGTAAAAAGTGTATCTCTTATTAACCATACCCTTTCGTGTCGTTAAGTTTGTGTCGCAACAAATGAGATGCATTTTTTTGTGCGCTCATTTGGGCGCACTTTTTATTTTATAAACCATTCGGACAAAAAAACATACCGAATTGACAAATTTACGTTTATATACAATTTTTATTGTAATATAAATATATAAACTAAGGAGGAATGAAAATGAAAAAGACAAAATTTTTAGCAAGTATATTTGTTGTAATTGCGGCAGTGCTTGTTTTTTCTGTCAGTGCCCTTGCGGCAGAAACTCAGTACACCTACGGCAAATATAAATACACACTTACCGAAAATAACACAGTAAAAATTACAAAATACACAGGTACAAGTAAAACCGTGACGATTCCTGAGGAAATTGACGGTAAGACAGTTACCCATATAGGTGAAAAGGTGTTTGGCGAAACCTGTCCTACCCAGAAGGTTATTATACCTGACTGTGTAACAACCATTGAGAGAGGTGCTTTTGATCATTCAAATGCCAAAACAGTTGAAATAGGAAGCGGTGTAACCGAAATAGAAACCAATGCTTTTTTAGGTGCATGGAAACTCGAAGAAATTACTGTTTCAGACAAGAATACTGCTTACAAATCGGTTGACGGTATACTTTATGATAAGGAAATGAAGACCCTTATCAGGGTTCCGTATATGAAAAAGTGCACAAAGCTTGTTATTCCCGAGGGTGTTGAGACAATCGGGAACAATGCAACAAGATATGTAACGCTTGAAAGTATTGTTATACCTTCAACAGTCAAAACTATTGATTACATGGGGCTTTCATTCAGAGGTGCCAAAAATCTTGTAATTCCGGGAAGCGTTGAAACTCTTGAGAGGGATGCAATATATTGGTGCGAGGGACTCGAAAAAATAGAAATCAAAAAAGGCAAGCTTAAGTCTCTGGATTTCGACGATATTCAAGCCTGTAGGGCGCTTAAAACAGTAATTATTCCCGAAAATGTTGAGTACATCGACCGTTTTAATGACTGTGATTCTCTTGAGGAAATCATTGTTTCTGAAAACAATAAAAACTACACAACAACAGATGGTGTTCTTTATAACAAGGATAAAACAAAGCTTATCATTTATCCTATTGCAAAAGCAGGCGAGACTTATATTATTCCGAGCAGTGTAACCGTAATAGGTGAAGATGCTTTCAACAGTATATATGATAAGTCTCTTAAAAAGATTTATATGCATGTCGGTATCAAGGAAATCGAACAGTGGGCATTTATTTATTCAAATGGTATTTCACTTCTTTACGAAGGCACAAAGGCTCAGTTTGATGCAATAAAGAAGCAGGATGATTTCAATTTTGCGGTTAGCGATGTTACATATAACAACTATATTTACAGACCTGTAGAAAATATCACTACGACTGCAAAAGATACATCAATAACACTCAACTGGGATAAGGTTCCCGGTGCAACAGGTTACAGAGTTTATGTGAAGTCCGGTAGCAGCTGGAAGGCACTTAAGACAACAACAGCAAGAAAATACACTGCCGAAGACCTTTCATCAGGAACCGCATATACTTTTGCGATTAAATCTTATTCAAAGGCAAGTGGCAAAACCGTCTGGGCATCCAAATATTCAACCGTTAAGGCTACAACACAGTTAGGTGTAACAACTTCATTAAAGAGCACAACCACAAATAATTCTGCAACTCTCAATTGGACTGCGGTAAACGGTGCAACGGGCTACAGAGTATTTGTAAAGAACAATACAACCGGCAAATGGGATATCGCAGTACGCACCACGGGCAAGAAAACTACGGCAACAGTTGAAAATCTTGAGCCTGGCAAAAAATATACCTTTGCGGTAAGAGCTTATCTCAATAACGGCAGTATTGTATGGGCACCGAAGTATAAGAGCATAAACACTGTCACAAAGCCCGGTGTTACTGATAAAGTAACCTCAACCTCAACCGAAAACAGTGTCACACTCAATTGGAACAAGGTACCCGGAGCAACAGGCTACAGAATTTATGTTGTCAAGGATGGCAAGTGGAAGGCTCTCAAAACCACAACGGGGCTTACATATACTGCAACAGGTCTCACTGCAGGTACAAAATACACCTTTGCCGTTAAGGCTTACACAAAATTAAGCGGAACTGCTTATTGGGCAAGTAAATATGCAAAATTTGTGACTGCAACGAAGACTGAAGCGCCTTCAGTTACAAAGGTAACTGCATACACGGGTAAGGCAAGAGTTTATTGGTCGGATGTTAATGGCGAAACAGGCTATCAGGTGTACTACTCAACCAAAGAGAGCAGCGGCTACAAAAAATTCGGCAACTTCAAAGCCAATACTGAAAACGGATATGTATCGGGTCTTACAAGCGGTAAAACATATTACTTCAAGGTAAGAACTTATACAAAGACCGATAGCGGTTATGTTTATTCTGCATGGAGCAATGTTAAAAGCATAAAAGTAAAGTAAAATTTTAACGGCACCCCTCAGGGTGCCGTTTTTCATAGCTTATTATATCACTTCAGAGCCTTTACATATTCCTTAAACATTGTGCCTCTTTGCTGATAGTTCTTAAACATACCCCATGAAGCGCAGGCAGGGGAAAGAAGACAGCAGTCGCCATCCTTTGCACTTTCGGCTGAAATTTTCACCGCTTCTTCAAGACTTTCTGCAAAGCAGTAATCCTTAAACCCGATTTTGTCGCAGGCGGCGGCAATATTTTCTCTTGTCTGACCGATAAGCACCAGCCTTCTCACCTTGTTGGGGAAGCGGCTTACCCATTCGTCATATTCGCTCTTTTTGTCGTAGCCGCCGGCTATGAGCACCGTCTTTGAGGGCATAGCATCGATAGCCTTTATAGCCGCATCGGTGTTGGTGCCCTTGGAGTCGTTATAGTATTTAACGCCGCTGATTTCGGTAACGAATTCAATTCTGTGCTCAACGGCAACGAAGTCGCGCACTGCCTGCTTTATAATCTCATCAGGTACGCCGAAGGCTCTTGTCATAGCAACGGCAGCCATAATATTCTCGAAGTTGTGAAGACCCACAAGGTTTGTTTCGTCGGTACGGATATAGGGTGTGATTTCGCCCTTTTCAGCGAGATAAATTACGCCGTCCTTATAATAAAGACCGTCGGAAAGCTCGCGCAGTGAAGAAAAGTACACGGTGTTGCAATTAAGCTCTTTGCCGAATTCACGAAGCACCTCGTCCTCGTAGTTGAGCACGCAGAAATCAGATTCATCCTGATTTTTAGCTATAGACTTCTTTACATTGGCATAGTTTTCCATAGTTTTGTGTCTGTCAAGATGGTCGGGGGTGATGTTGAGAATTGCACTTACCTTGGGCTTGAAGGTGAGCATCGTTTCAAGCTGGAAGGAGCTGATTTCCGCAACGGTTGCTCCGCTCTCCACAGATTCAAGAGCAAGACCTGTGTATGGGATTTCAATATTGCCCACGAGAAGGGTATTTTCATTCCACTTCTTCACTATTTCATAAGTCAGTGAGGTTGTAGTGGTTTTCCCGTTGGTGCCGGTGATACCGATAACGCTTCCCTTATCATAACGGTAAGCAAGCTCAATTTCACTCCAGATGGGGATGTTTTTTTCAGCCACAGCCTTTAGAATAGGAGTTTCAAGAGCCACACCGGGAGAGGTGACACAGATGTCGATACCGTCAAGGGTGTTTTCCGTCACGTCACCGAGAATAAGCTCCAACTCCTTGTTATCGAGTCTATCGAGGAGCATTTCTTTATCTAAATTTACATTTGCATCATATATAGCGTACCTTTTGCCGAGGGCGTGAAGCATATTGGCTGAGCATATACCGCTTCTTCCTGCTCCGACGATAAGATATTTTTCCATAGTAAGCACCGCTTTCCTTAAAATATACACTATTGTATCACTATGCGGAACTGAAATCAAGGTTACAGCTTTCATTCTGAACAAAAAAAGAGGATCTTTTTTGTGTGAAAGGTAAAAAGCATTAGTCATTCATTGACTTTTTCGGCTCTTAATGTATAATTATCAGTGGATATTTATGGAAATAAATAGACTATATTTTGACGGAGGATTTAATATGAAAATGTTTAAAAGAGTAATGAGCCTTGTGCTTTGCTTCATTATGGTCTTTTCTGCAGTACCCTTAGTAAGTGCCGCAGATGTTGCAGAAGCTGATGAAGTAACAGGCTTTACCGACGAGGATTTTCTTACAACAAAGGGCAGAAAAATCGTTAATCAGAAGGGTGAGCAGGTTCAGCTCAAGGGTGTAAATTTAGGTGCATGGCTTGTCCGTGAGGACTGGCTCAACCCCGACCACATCCCCGAGGAGGTACTTGCTGAAAAGAAGTATGACGGCGAAATGGTTTACGATACTCTCGAGGAACGCTTCGGCAGAGAAAAGGCTCAGGAGCTTCTTAATATGTTCTATGAGAACTGGATAACGGAATATGACCTTGACAACATCAAGTCCATGGGCTTTAACTGTGTCCGCGTACCCTTCTGGTACAGAAACTTCTACTATGACGATAAGGGCACAAAAATCCTTGATGAGAACGGCGAATGGGACTTCTCAATCCTCGATTGGGTTGTTGAGGAATGCTCAAAGAGAGAGCTTTATGTTATCCTTGATATGCATGGTGCAGTAGGCTCACAGAGTGATGCACCCCATTCAGGCAGAGCCTTCGGCGGCGCTCAGCTTATGGAAAACAGTGAGCGTGGCGAAGAATACCGCAGACTTACAGACGAGCTCTGGACTGCAATCGCTTCACGCTTCAACGGCAACCCCGCAGTTGCTATGTATGACCTTCTCAACGAGCCTATGTGTGATGTACAGTGCACAGAAATCGAAAGAAGAATCAAGAACGAAAAGATTTACAAGAGACTTTACAACACAGTACGTGCAGTTGACGAAGATCACATCATCACAATGGAAGCAATCTGGACAGGCTTTGCCCTTCCCTGGAGCTTTATGAGAGGCTGGGACCACGTTGTTTATCAGGTACACTTCTATAACAACAGTGACTTCATCTTCAATTTCTTCCTTCTTCTCACAATGGCACTTCATCCCAACGTACCTCTTATGATGGGTGAATTCTATCCTCACCAGAAGACCACCTGGAACAACTGCTTTAAGACAATGAATAAGCTTAACTACAGCTGGATGCTCTGGACCTACAAGGCAACGGGCCACGGTATGTGGAGCTCCGACTGGTGTATGTACGGCGCAAAGGACGGCTTCTGGAGAGCTGATATTTTCAACGGCTCCTATGAGCAGATCGCAGAGGCTTGGAGCGCAGAAAGACTTAACACACAGACCGGCTTCCAGGATACAGGACATTACGAGGCAAATGTCAAAGAACATCTTTGATAACACAAAAAGGGCATCCCGAGGGATGTCCTTTTTTAATGCAGAATGCTAAAGGCAGAATGCAAAATGAAAACCCTTCCGTCAGCCTTACGGCTGCCACCTTCCCTTTCAGGGACGGCGAGTGTATGGTTTGCACCTTCAGTGTTATCATAACGCTTCGCTCCGGAATTTATCCGCTTTAAAAAGATATATGATAAAGGCTCTGCCCGCCGAGCGGCACTTCGTTTTGTTTTAAATAAATAATTACAATCAACACTCTTACTGCTTTATAAGGCCTGTCTTACGCGGGTACAGCCTGACAACTTTATGCAAGGTTAGTTGCGACCGCAATTTTGCATTTTGCACTTTGCATTTTGCATTTTCCGTTGACAGTTTCCGCCCTCTATTGTATAATAATGCGGTAATCCTAAAAAGGAGGACACTCTGATGAAAAAAAGCACAAAGATAATGATTGCCTCTGCTTTGGTTATCGGTACTGATACAGCGGCATTTTTCGGCGGTTATACCCATGTGAAAAACAGAAAGGTACAATTGCCCGAGGGCTTCACCGTTACGGCTCATACCGGCTGCGAGGGAACAGAGGATAACTCCCTTGAAGCAATAAAAAGGGGCTACGAATGCGGCGCAAATACCGTTGAATTCGACCTTAACTTTACTTCCGACGGCACACCCGTACTCGCTCACGATCACGCCGGGGACAGTACTGTATCGTTGGAGGAAGCCTTTAAGCTCATCGCAGAACTCAAAGGCATCACCGTCAACGTTGACTGCAAGGCTACAGATAACCTTAAAGCAGTCAGTGACCTTGCTGAAAAATACGGTATTAAGGAAAGAATTTTCTACACGGGCATCGAAGAAAAGGATGTTGAGGCAGTAAAGGCTCAGACACCTGACATAGCCTATTGGCTTAACTTCCGGCCCGAAAGAAAAACCGACAGAGAATACCTTGTTTCTCTTGCAGAAAAGGTGGAGAGCCTCGGTGCAGTGGGCATAAATCTCAATCACAAATACTGCTCTAAAGAGCTTGTTGAGATTTTCCACGAAAGAGGACTTCTCGTTTCAATCTGGACTGTCAACAACGAATTTAATATGGTAAGAGCAGTTGAGCTCGGTGCCGATAATATCACAACAAGAAAGCCTTCAAAGCTCAATGAAATCGTTGAGCTGAAAACGGGTGTATAAATAAATAATAACCCTAAGGAG
This sequence comes from Acutalibacteraceae bacterium, assembly GCA_045537485.1. Classification (GTDB taxonomy): domain Bacteria; phylum Bacillota; class Clostridia; order Oscillospirales; family Acutalibacteraceae; genus UBA6857. The sequence goes on from JAZSPQ010000044.1 coordinate 7,151, forward strand.
TAAATAAAATGGAAAAAATCAAAATGAACAAAATCGTCGAGATGGACGGCGACGAAATGACAAGAATCATCTGGAAGATGATAAAGGACGAGCTTCTTTCACCCTATGTTGAGCTCAATACAGAATATTATGACCTTGGTCTCCCTTACCGTGACGAGACAAAGGATCAAGTAAGCATCGATGCAGGTGAGGCTATCAAGAAGTACCGTGTCGGCGTTAAGTGCGCCACAATCACTCCCAACGCTCAGCGTGTTGAGGAATACAAGCTCAAGGAAATGTGGAAAAGCCCCAACGGTACTATCAGAGCAATCCTTGACGGTACTGTTTTCAGAACTCCTATTCTTGTAAGCGGTATTTCTCCCACAGTACGCACCTGGAAGGAGCCTATCACAATTGCCCGTCACGCTTACGGCGACGTTTACAAGTCAAC
>JAZSPQ010000018.1:0-21548 GCA_045537485.1 Acutalibacteraceae bacterium
GGCTTTTCTCTTTGTGTTCCTGAATGCAGTGTAAATGAAAACAGTGAAAAATTTATCTTAGACTGCGGAACAGGCGTCGAGATTGATTTGCATAATTTTATTGTGAAATATACTCTCGGTGACAAGGTTCTGTTCTCTGACCGTAAGCCCCTGCCTTATAATTTTGCAGGAGAATTCGGCAGGGAAAGCTATCACTATATAACACGCGAAAAAAACGAAAAAATATACGGCTTGGGTGACAAGGGCGGTGAGCTGAATAAATCGGGCAGAGCATATCGGATTGAATGTACCGATTGCATGGGCTACGATGCAGCTGAAAGTGACCCGCTTTATAAGCACATTCCTTTTTACATCTGCGAAAACAGTGTCGGCTGTTACGGCATTTTTTACGATACCTCGGATACCTCATATATAGACCTTGGAAAAGAAATCAATAACTATTATTCCGCCTATAAGTATTTCAAAACTGAAGACGATTGCCTTGTATACTATGTTTTTTTCGGCACGAAGCTTTCAATTTTGCAGCAGTTTACAAGGCTGTGCGGCAAACAGCCTTTACCGCCGAAATGGAGCTTTGATTACTGCGGCAGTACAATGGCCTATACAGATGCACCTGATGCAGGCATACAGATGGACGGCTTTTTAAATAAGCTTAAAGCTGAAAATCTTTCCTGCGGCGGCTTCTATCTTTCTTCGGGCTATACTTCAATCGGGAGCAGAAGATACGTTTTTAACTGGAATTATGATAAATTCCCCGACCCGAAGGGCTTTATACAAAAATTCAGCGAAAACGGCATAAAGATAATACCGAACATCAAGCCTGCATTTTTACTCAGTCACCCGCTTTACGGCGAGATTGCCGACAAAGGTCTTTTCGTTAAAGAAACTGACGGCACACCTTATGTAACGGAATTCTGGGACGGACTCGGCAGCTATCTTGATTTCACCAATCCCGCAGCATTCGATTTCTGGAGTGAAAAGGTTAGGGAAGCCCTGCTTGATTCAGGTATAACCGCCACATGGAACGACAATAACGAATTTGATATAAAGGATCCTGATGCGTCGGCAAACGGCTTCGGAAACGGAGCAGTTCCGGCAAGCAGAATAAGACCTGTTCTTACATATCTTATGGTTGCCTCTTCCTATATGGCACAGATAAAAAAAGAACCTTCTTTAAGACCATTTTTGTCAACGAGAAGCGGAAATATAGCTCTGCGCCGTCTTGCACAGACCTGGTCAGGTGACAACCGCAGCGAATTTTCCGATCTTCGCTTCTGCCACAATATAGGTATTACAATGTCGCTTTCAGGCTTGTATTTTTACGGTCACGACCTCGGCGGCTTTGACGGTGACATGCCCTCAAGGGAGCTTCTGCTTCGCTGGCTTCAGCACGGTGTTTTTGAGCCGAGATTTACCATCCATTCATGGAATAAGGACGGTTCGGCAACCATGCCCTGGAGTTATCCAGATATCGGGGAGGCGGTTCACAGAATTTTTGCACAGAGAAAAAAGCTTCTGCCTTATTTATACAACTGTGCCTATAATGCTGTTGAAAATGAGATTCCCTTGAACGCTCCGCCGTTTTTATATTATGACGATGAGGAGCTTTCCGCTGTCAATAACAGTATGATGGTCGGCAGGGATATTCTGGTTTCTTTTGTTTTCGATGAGGGCAGCGACAGAGTGAAAGCTTATCTTCCGAAGGGCGATTGCTGGTATCTGGGAGAAAAACTTTACAATGGCGGTCAGACAGTAGAACTTCACATCCCTGCAGAGCAAGAGTTGCCTTATTTTATCAGAAGCGGTTGTGTTTTACCAATTGATGAAAGTGACTACGGCTTCAACTGCGACGAGGATATAATTTTTACTGTTTACCCATTAAAAAAAGGAAGCTTTGAAAGCTCCTTTTTCACCGACGACGGCAATACCTTTGGATATGAAAACAATGAGTGTGTCAAGCTTCATTTTACTGTTAACTGCACAAAGGACAGGGTCAGCGTCATATATGAAAATAAGGGTAAAATGTCCTTTGATGTTAAAATCAGACTTTGTGGCGGTGACGAAAGAATATTTGAAGTCGGCGTTAATTAGATTTGTATTGAGCAGGTTTATGCCTGCTCTTTTTTAGAACTAAACCTATGAACAATTTGTTAACGCTTGTTTTTTGGCGTTGGGAGTGTATTTGCTGCTTTTTTGTGTCAGAAACGGACAAAAATCTGCAACAAGTTCTTGTTTTTTGATGCATTTTCCTAAATAATAGTATATAAAATATTGCTTTATTAAAAGGACTGTGATATACTAAAATTAACCATAATGCGATTTGAGTCGTATTGTGTAAAAGGCAAGGAGAATAATTATGAAAACAGAAAAATTCAAAAAAGGATTATCACTGTTTTTGGCAGTACTTATGCTGCTTACTATGATGCCGTTTGCGGATATTTTCCCTGAGGCAGATGCGGCATACCCTGTGATGAAATCCTTCAACGCAGCATCAGGTGATGATTTCCACAGGTATTATAAGCAGGTTTACACAGTAACCTTCCTTGATGAAATCGACACCGCCGCCAGAGACAATGCCCTCGAAAAATGGGATGTGTCAGCAGACGGTGACGGTAGCGTGTGGGGCTGGATGTATCTTAACGATGAGGCTACGGCTGCGGCAGGCGATAACAGATATGATGTTTATGTTGCCGCCGAAGGCGGAGTTGCCGCTCACGAGAATACAACCCATATGTTCTACGTATTCTCAAGCCTTAAAGAAGTGAAGGGTATGGAGAATTTCCACACCGGAAACGTCAAGAGCTTCTTATATTGGTTCGGAAACTGCTTTGAGCTTGAAAATATTGATTTGAGTAAGCTTGATACTTCATCTGCAACCACCTTCAAGCAGATGTTCTACGGCTGCTATATGCTCAGAGAAATTGATGCAAGCTCATGGAATACTTCAAACGTAACCTCTCTTGAATCGATGTTTTACAGATGCTATGCTCTTGAAAGGGCAAATCTCAGCGGTTGGGATACGAGTAAGGTTACCAGTATGAAGGGTCTCTTTGAAATGACACCTCCCAACGGTGTGTCCCCCGATTACTCTCTTAAGAGTGTTGACCTTTCAGGTTGGAATACAAGCAACGTTACCACTATGGAAAATATGTTTAAAAACTGCGAGGCTCTTACAGAGCTTGACCTTAGCAGCTTTGACACCTCAAAGGTAACAACTATGAGGTTTATGTTCTATTACTGTAAGCAGCTCAAAAATATATACGTAGGTGAAGGCTGGACAACCGAAGCTATCAAAAATATCAATGACGGTGTTTTCAACTGCTGCTATGCACTTATCGGTCAGACTGATGATCAGGTGAAAAATGAAGAGATTTATATTGATAAGCATCCCAGTGCATACTATCCTCCCAGTGTAGAATATGCAAAGTTCAGAGAAGACGACGGCTATCTTGACAATATAGCCAATAAGCCTCAGAAACCCAAATATACCGTTACATATAAATTTACAGGTGATATTATTCCTGATGGCGTAAGCGTTATTGACCCTGCAATTTATGAGGAGGGCACAACCGTAACGGTTGCCGATGACGCTTCTGCTGAGCACTATATCTTCTCAGGCTGGTCAACAGATGATGCAACCGTTGATGCTGACGGAAATTTCATAATCAATAACGATGTTGAGTTTGTCGGCTCATGGACCAAGCTTTACAGAGTAGAGTATAAGTACGATGAAAATTACGAGCTTCCCGCAGAGGCTCCTCAGATTCCCGATACCGAGCTTTGGTTCGCACCGGGCGAGGATGTGCCTGTTTACGGTATACCCTATGTTTACGAATATGTATTTGTAGGCTGGAACACCGAGGATGCAGATGTTGTGGGCGATTCATTTGTAATGCCCGAAAATGATGTTGTATTCTACGGCTTCTACAAGATTCCGGTTGAAAGTGTTGAAATTATGGGCGGAGACATTACTGTTGATATAGATGAAACAACAAGAATTAATGTTTACGTAAAGCCCGAGGATGCAACAATTCCTGAAATTACATACAAATCAGATGACGAAAGTATTGCGAAGGTTGACAAATACGGTAACATTACTCCTGTAGGCGAGGGTACAACAACAATTACCGTAACATCAGTTGATGACCCGACTAAGACTGATACAGTGACCGTAACGGTTAAAATTCCCGTAACAGATATTACTGTTGATAAAACAGAAATCAGTCTCAATAAGGGAGAGACTGATAAAATAACCGTAACAGAGGTTAAACCCGTTGAGGCAACAAACAAGGAGGTTACCTACGAATCAAGCGATGAAACCGTGGTAAAGGTTGACGAAAACGGCAACATCGTTGCAGTCGGTGAAGGTACCGCTACAATCACCGTTACCTCGAAGGACAACAAGGATGTTAAGGAAGAAATTCCCGTAACGGTAAAGATTCCCGTAACGGAGCTTACCGTAACAGATGACTTCACTCTCAACGTAGGTGAAGAAAAGAATGTTGATGCAAAGGTCAATGAGGATGCTACAAACAAAGAGCTTATCTATGAATCAAGCAATCCCGGTGTAGTTAAGATTGACAGTGACGGTAATGTTGTTGCAGTCGGTGAAGGTACCGCTACAATCACAGTAACCTCAAAGGAAGATCCCTCAATTACCGAAACTGTGACTGTAACGGTAAAGATTCCCGTAGTTGATATCGAGGTTGAAAGAGAGGATATCACTCTCACAGAGGGAGACAGCGACAAAATCACCGTAACGGTTATCCCCAACGAAGCAACAAACAAAGGCGTTACCTTTGAGTCAGACAACGAAAATGTAATAAAGGTTGACGAAGAGGGTAACATTGAAGCCGTAGGCGAGGGTACCGCAACCGTCACAATTACATCAAAGGATGACGAATCAATTACCGAAACAGTCACGGTAACCGTAATCAAAAAGACCTATAAGGTTACCTATGAGTTTATAGGTGACGTTATTCCCGAAAATGTTGAAGCTCCCGAAATGAAAAAGTACGTAGACGGCAGTAACGTAACGGTGGAAGCCGATGCCGCTGCTGACGGATATGTTTTCTCAGGCTGGTCAACAGAGGATGCAGCAGTAGAAAACGGTGAATTCAAAATCACAAACGACGTACATTTCGTAGGCTCATGGAGTAAGCTTTATAACGTTACCTACGAATATGTGGGAGAGGTACCTGCAGATGCTACAGAGCTTCCCGCAAAGGAAAGCTACACAGCAGGCACTGCAGTAGATGTTAAGGCTGATGCAACCGCTGAAGGCTATACCTTCTCAGGCTGGACAACAGAGGATGCCGATGTAACAGACGGCGGATTTACAATGCCTGCAAAGGATGTTGTACTCAAGGGCAGCTTTGAAAAGATAATCAACTACTATGATGTTACATATAAGTATGAGGGCGAAGTTCCCGCAAATGCTCCCGCAGTACCCGGAAAGGAAACCTACGAAGAGGGCAGTAACGTAGCAGTTGAAAACGTACCTTCACTTGACGGATACACCTTCATCGGTTGGGAGACAAAGGACGTTACCGTAACAGACGGTAAGTTCACAGTCAACAACGATGTTGAGTTCGTCGGTAAGTGGGAAAAGAAGATTATCCCTGTTGAAAAGGTTGAGGTTGAAAAGGACGAGTTCACTCTTACTGAGGGCGACAAGGACAAGATTGAAGTAACAGTTACACCTGATGATGCAACCAACAAGAAAGTTACCTATGAGTCAAGCGATGAAAGCATCGTAAAGGTTGACGAAAACGGTAATATCGAAGCAGTAGGCGAAGGTGAAGCAACAATCACCGTAACCACAGAGGACGGCAAGAAGCAGGTAACAGTAACCGTTACGGTCGAAAAGAAGGAAGAACCTGAACAGCCCGATATTCCCGATGAACCGGAAACCCCCGAGTATGTTATCGAGGTTCCTGAGGAAATCACTGTTAAGCAGGGTATAACAGAGCTCATTTTTGTCAAGGTTACTCCCAATGACGGCTCTCTCAGACCCAGCTTCTCATCGGCTGACGAAAGTATTGCAAAGGTTGACGAATACGGTAACGTAACAGGCGTATCTGCAGGTACAACTACAATTTATGTTGACTTTGGTGGCGGCATAATCAGACCTGTTACCGTAATCGTTATCGCTCCCGTAGTTCCCGGCATTCCCTCTATTCCCAAGACACACCATATCACTTTCGGTAAAACTGACGGTATCGGTTGGTATGAGGTATCAGTAAACGGCGGCGACTTCTTCCCGCAGGGTCCCAACTCGACTCTTGAGGTACAGGAAGGATCCATACTTGTAGTCAGAGTTCAGGATATGTGGATTGACGACGAATTCGATTTCTACGTAAATGGCAAAAAGGTGCCTCTTGACCCGGCAAACACAATTACCGTTGTTGTTGACGGATATATGCTTATCGGTGCTTTGTCAATGGATTTTGACGTTCCTGATGTTGAAGAATCTCTCACATGGTTCCAGAGGCTTGTTAAGGCTGTCAGAGAATTCTTCCAAAGAATCTTCAGCTTTTTTTCAAAAAAGTAAAAATTGACCGGAAATAAAAGATTAACAGGTGTTCTGAGTTGTTGCTCAGAACACCTGCTTTTCTATGTTGAACTTTATATGTTGAAATATGCTTTTATCTTTTCAAAAGAGAATTTGCTTTTTTTCTGCTTTGGCTCTTGCACTGCAGTCGCCTCATTTTTGGGATATGATACCGAGCTTAAGCCTTTGATTTTCGTCTCTTCATACGATGCGGCGTTACCGCAAAGAGGGCAGAGCTTATAGTTTTCAGGCAAATCAACATTACAATGTTTGCATCTCATTATTCACACACTCCGTTTCCGTGGGTACTTTCGATTCTGATATTGAGACCCTGTTCACTTAAAACTCTCACACATTCCTTCGGCCAGCTTGTGTCATGGCTGCAAAGGGAGAAGCAGAGGGTAAAAAGTCCGTTGTAGGAGAGGGTGGAGCAGGTGCATACAAGGCCGTAGCCGCTTGTGTCACCGTTTACACCTTCAACACGGTCAACCTTGCCGTAAAGCTTATCAGATATCTCCGATTCACCGGAGTTTGTCAGAATTGTTGTGTTAGCTTTATGGCTTTTATGCTGCTTCATTCGTAAAACAGGCTGTTTTATAAAATTAGGTACGATTTTAAGAATCGGATTTGTGGTCAGAGAACCGTATCTGTTAAGCTTTTTCTGAAGCTCGCCGATTGCCAGCTTTTCTTTGAGCTGACCTCTGATTTTATCGCATATTTCATCAAAGCTCCAGTTATTTCTGCCTTCGGCATCAAAGGTAATATCAGTTTGGATTGTGAAATTTCTTACACTCTCAGTGGGAAAAAATCTGCGGAGATTTACGGGAATACCGATTGAAATCGGCATAGTTACAGGCTTGCTTGCGTTGCGCAAAGTGCCGAGGATCAGTGCGGCTGCCATATACTCGGTGATTGTCAGATTTTTCTCTGAGGATTTTTTCTTAAGTTCATCAACGGGAATATTCATAAAGATGAGTTGAAGAAAGCCATTTTCTATTACTCCCTCAAGCTGATGAGCGGCATTTTCGGAATCTGCAAGGGTTTCTCCGCCTTTTTTATAGTATTTTGCAAAAGCATTTTCAGTTTCCTCCACAGCAGAAAAAATATACTCTGCATCGGGATTTTCACAAAGCTCAACATATCTTTCAAGCAAAGCTGTAAAGTAAGTGCCCATACCTTTGCCGTCGGAGATGTGGTGAGCTGTTTCAACGGCGATTCTGTTTTTATAGTAAACCACTCTGAAATCGGGTCTTCCGTCGTTACGGTAGGTAATGGGGAGAACAACCCTTGAATGTTCTTCTCTGATTTCAGGAAGAGCGGTTACACATTCCTGATAATTCCAAAAAAAGCCTTTTTTTAGGCAGCTGTAGATGCTGGGAAAGCGGGGGATTAAGTCTGAAACAGCTTTTTTGAGCAGTACCGGGTCTATATCTCCGGTGTTCAGGCTTGCCGAGACACGGAAGGTTCTGCCCCAGGCTTTTGAACTGAGACAAGTAAACATAATTGAAGCGGTATCAATTTTCATCCATGAATATTTTTGCATTTTTGTCACTCCGATTTTTACTATAAATAATAAATATTGTATCACAAGAACTCGGCTGATGTCAAATGAAGAATGACTCTGTCAAAGAAATATCTCAGAAATTTAACAGTTATTTCCGCTATGTAATTATAGAACAGCAACCGGTCTGCAGTTGGATAAAAAAAGCCCCTCGGTCACAGATGCCGAGGGGTTGGCTTTATTGAAGTTTAGTGAACATCGGCGCAATAATTGCAAATATCCTGGATGCCGAAAAGTTTTTTGAGAGCTCTGATGAGAGCTGATGCAAGGCGGCTGATAATGCTTGTGCCATGGCAGAAGCAATCACAGTCAGCTTCTTCGTCAATAGCTGCAACTTCTGCTTCTTTCTTTGCGAAGTCTTCATTCTTGAGCTTTTCATCAAAGGCAAGGAGCTTTTCAACAGCCTCGTCAATGATGTACTGCTTGTAAGCGGGGAGATCTTCAGCAATAGTAACTTCAGCAATAAATTCTTCTACGATCTGAGCATAAGAATCATCAAAGGTTTCGTAGTACCAAGGATGCTGAGCTCTTGCTGTTATCTGGGGATACCAGTAGTTGTAATCTGTGTAATCAGCGGGGCCCATTTCATTTCTGAAGTATTCTGTTCTGAGCTTCTCGTCGAAGTCAAGGAGCTTTTCAACAGCTTCATCAATGATATACTGCTTGTCTGCGGTAAGACCGGCAGGAACGGTAACCTCTTCAATGAATGCTTCAACGATCTCGGGGTATGAAGGAATGAAGATGCTGTAGTACCAAGGATGCTGAGCTCTTGCAGTTACCTGAGGATACCAGTAGTTGTAATCTGTATAATCAGCGGGTTCTGCAGTGATATCCTTAAGCAGTTCTTCGAGTTCCTTAAGAGCATCGAGGATTTCCTGAAGGTCATTTTTGCTTACATTTTCCTTGTTGTTTTTAAGCTCGTCAAGGTAATTTTTAAGTGCGTCAACCTCGTCCTTAACTTCGTCTGTGATGGCGGTGATTCCGTCGAGCACTTTTTCGATTTCAGCGATAAGCTCGTCGATTTCACTTTCGTCAGCCTTCATATATTCATCTGAAATAAGATTATTTCTTGCATCGCGGAGCTTTTCGATAGCTTCATCAATGAGATGCTGATCTTTTACAGTGAGATCTCTGGGAAGCGAAACCTCTTCAAGAATCTGATCAATGTAATCGATGAAAGCGGGAATGCAGAGCTCAAGGTAAGCTCTGTTGTATCTGAGGTCAGAGAAGGTTCTGACTTCAATGTCATAAACAGAGTAGTCAGCAGGTCTTGTGTCATCAAGCTCATACTTGAGATTTTCAAGAGCAGCAAGGATGTCTGCAAGATCTTTTTTGCTTACGTTTTCCTTGCTATTTGCAAGTGTATCAAGGTTAGCCTGAAGCTCGTCTACCTTAGCCTGTTCTGCAGCTGTGAGATCTTCAAGGCCTGCGATGAAATCTTTGATTTCAGCTATAAGGCTGTCGATATCGTTTGCGGAAGCTTTCATATATTCATCTGAAATAAGAATAGCTCTTGCTTCTGCAATTTTATCAATAGCTTCGTTAATAAGGTACTGGTCAGCAACGGTGAGATCTCTGGGAAGAGCAACTTCTGCGAGAACTTCATCGATGTAAGCGCTGAAAGCGGGGATGCAAAGCTCCTGATAAGCTTTATTATCTTTGAGCATTGCAAAGGAAGCAACATCGTAATCATATTTTGAATAGTCAGCTGCGTTTGTGCCGTCAACATAGTTTTTGATTTCCTCAAGCTCTTTGATGATTGAATCAAGCTCAGCCTTGCTTACATTGTTCTTGTCGGCTTTCATTTCGCTAACAAGGGCTTTAAGCTCGTCAACTCTTGCCTGCTGCTCGTCGGTAAGATCACCGAGAGCTGCAAAGAGCTCGTCGATCTGAGCGAAGGTGCTGTCAATATCGGGAGCTGATGCCTTAAGGAACTTGTCTGTAAGAAGCTCTGCCTTTGCGGCTTCGATGTTTGCAACAGCCTCATTTACGAGGTACTGCTGGGAAGCATCAAGGTCATCGGGAAGTTCGTTTTCAGCAAGTACGGCATCGATGAAATCAACATACTCGGGAACACAGAGCTGCTGATAGCCTTTGTTGTACTTAAGGCTTTCAAAAGCCATTACGGTGTTGTTGTACACAACGTAATTTGCAAGTTCTGCAGCAAATGCAACTGCTGTGCAGGCAAATGTGAGAATAATTGCAAGAAAAACGCTGAGTACTTTTTTTGTGGTTTTCATAAAATATCCTCCTTATTATTTTATTTGTGCAATTTATGATAACATATAGTAAAAATCAAATCAAGTCGAATTAAAAGTTTTTTCATATATTAAATAAAATTTGTTAAATATTACAATAAAAAAAGAGGTGACCGAAGCCACCTCAAAGTTGATTTATTCTTCCTCGAATACATCTTTACCTAAACCGCATACGGGGCATACCCAATCCTCGGGTACATCTTCCCAGGCAGTGCCGGGAGCAACGCCGTTATCGGGATCGCCAAGCTCGGGATCATAAACATATCCGCAGGGACAAGCGTATTTAGCCATAATAGATTACCTCCGTTTTATTTTTTTACCTATCTGTCACTCGAGACTACTGTTGCCTCTCCTGAAAGAAGAGGTGGCAGCCGTCAGGCTGACGGAGAGGTTTTTCAATCAACCGAAATATCTGTTGTAGGGACCGGTGTCCACGATGGTCCGCCACTAAATAATATCAACCAAAGTATCTGTTAAGAAGACCCTCAAATGCCTTGCCGTGTCTTGCTTCGTCACGAGCCATTTCGTGAACTGTGTCGTGGATAGCATCAAGACCGTGTTCCTTAGCCATTTTTGCAAGGTCAAACTTGCCCTGAGTTGCGCCGTTTTCAGCAGCTACTCTCATTTCGAGGTTCTTCTTTGTGCTTGCAGTTACAACTTCACCGAGAAGCTCAGCAAACTTTGCTGCGTGTTCTGCTTCTTCATAAGCAGCCTTTTCCCAATAAAGGCCGATTTCGGGGTAGCCTTCTCTGTGAGCAACACGAGCCATAGCAAGATACATACCAACCTCTGAGCATTCGCCGTTAAAGTTGTCACGAAGACCCATAACGATTTCTTCGGGTACGTTAGCTTCCTTGCCTACGCCGAGGATATGCTCTGCGGCCCATACCATACCGGCGCCTTCTTCTCTTTCCTTCATTTTAGCCTTACAGATGGGGCATACATCAATCTTTTCGTCGCTTTCATAACCGCATACAGGACAATAATACTTTTTCATTTTCTTTTCCTCCGATAGTTTTAAATTTTTTTGTTTTTAATTTTTGTTGCAGCTTTCGCATGTTCCGAAAAACATAAGCTCATGACCAGTGATTTTTCCGCCGAAGCTTTTCGGCAGAGCGTTCACATTAAAGCCGTCACTGAGTTCTAAGTCAAGCACCCGTTTACATTCGTTGCAGGTGAAATGATAGTGCTCGTGGGTATGACCGTCAAATCTGTCGCTGTCAGCAGTGGTGATTTTTATTATCAGACCTTCGCTTTCAAGAAGCTTCAGATTGCGGTAGACCGTGGCTAAGCTTACTGAGGGAATAACCTTTTTAACTGATATATAAACCTCTTCAGCCGTTGGGTGGTCATAGCGTTCGTTCAGGTTTTGCAGAACTGCATCGCGCTGTTTTGAATTTCGCAGAGTTGACATTTTATCACTCCGTTCCGCGTTAACCTTATTGATAATGATAATCATTATCGTTAACTTGACTATAATATATCACAGGTCAAGTGTAATGTCAATAGTTTTTTTGAATTTTTTTAAGAAAATTTTTTCCAGGTGCTTTCGTTCTGTAAATATAAATATATATGCAAAACGGACACTCATTTTTCCTGTGGAGAAGAGTATCTTTTGTTTTTTTGTATGTATAGAAAGAGAACATCTGTTTAAAAGCGAATAATATATGTATGAGCTTCAAAGACGATCAGAAAAACAGTTTTTCAAGCTCCTTTAAATCTTTAACAGTATGGTTGGGAGCAAAATCCGTTGGAAGAGTATCGCCGAACAAATTGAGCCAAATGCTGTCAAGCCCTGCATTAACGGCACCCTTGATGTCTGAAGAAAGGGAGTCACCGACAACGATAACCTTGCTTTTATCCTTTTCGCTTATTCTTTCAAGAGCGTAGTCGAAAAACCTTTTGTCAGGCTTCGGATTTCCTACTGTTTCCGAAACAAAAACCTCGCTGATGTAGGGGAGAAGACCGCTTTTTCCGAGGCGTTTTGCCTGAGCCTTCGCTATTCCGTTTGTGACAATGTATAAGTCGTAGCCTGCAGCTTTGAGCTTTCTGCAGAGCTCCTCGGCACCGTTCATAGTGTATCCGCAGCCGCTGAGAAGACCGAGATAATGCTCATTGACCTCTAATGTATCAGCATCGCTTTTAAAGCCAATACTTTCAAAGAAGGTTCTGAAACGGATTTGCTTAAGCTCCGGCTTAGTAATTTCTTTCTTTTCAAGCCGTTTCCAGAGCTTTTTGTTAATTTCAACGTATGCAGCTATGTTTTCGTCTGTAACGGGTACACCGTAATCCTTCATAGTCTGAATCAGGGAGGCTCTTTCGGCTTTGTCAAAGTCCAGCAGAGTGTTATCTGCGTCAAACAGTATAGTTGTATATTTCTTTTTCATAACTTCAACACCTCTTTCAGCATAGCTTGATTTTATATTAATTTTGCACTGCTGTCAATCGGAATTAAGAATTTGATAATTTTCATAAAATCTATTTACTTTTTTGCGACTTGTGGTAAAATTATAAATGTATAGTTATGCTCAGCTGTAGTGCTGACAAAATAAAGAAAGGCAAAGGGTGGTTTCACCCCGGAAAAATAATGGAGAATAATACTTTCAGCCAGGGAGTTGCTCCCGGCGGATTAAGAGAAAAAACCGAGATAAAGCTTCTGATATGCTATCTTCTCAAAACCTTAAAAAGACCTCTTACAAGGACTCATATAAACGAGATTTTGCAGGAATACAGAATTGCCAATTATTTTGAGGTCAATACGGCAATAAGTGAGCTTGTTTCGGCGGGTCAGCTTATGTCTGATCTCACAGACGGCGATGAGGAAATCACCATAACCGGCAGAGCAAAGCTTGATATGAATTTACTTGAAAGGGATCTTCCCAGATCAGTAAAGGAAAAGGCAGTCAAGAGTGCTCTGAAAATCCTTCAAAGGGAAAGAATAGAAAAAGAAAGCATAGTTGAGATTATACCCCTTGATCACGGCTATCACGTATGCTTCACTGTTAAGGATATGGATACAGAGCTTTTAAAAATCACAATTTATGTGGCAGATGAAAGTCAGATTGAAATTGCCAAAAGAAACTTTTACAACAATGCTACTGAGATTTATTCAGGTGTAATTTCATCTCTTACGGTTGAATGATGAAAGTGAGGATTTATAAATGAAAAAATTTCTCTTCTTTTTAACAATTACCCTTGTGCTTTGCGGGATAGTTTTTGCAATGTATATGGAATATATCTATATAAATTCCTATCCCGTGTTTATTGAAAGCTATGATCACGGAACAATCACCGTAAACACCGAAGGAGCACAGGGCGACGATAACAAATATAAGGTTATGTGTAAAAAGGATTCGCAGATACTGATAAGCATTAACCCTGAAAGAACCGACAGCTCCTATTATAACCTTAAAAAGCTTTTTGTTAACGGTGAGGATGTTACCGATCAGGTAAGAATGCTGCAATATACGGCAACAGTTACACAGAAGCTTACCATAGTGGCAACTTTTGAAGAGGGCGAGCGGCCTGAGGAGGAAAATACCACCCAATTAAAGGTCACCAAGCCGGATATTGAAAAATATGCAGAAAACACCTATCTCGGCTCGTACTCCGCATATAATATCGAAGATCCTGCAATTTTTTACGATTCGGAAAGCGGATATTATTACTGCTTCGGTTCAAATAATGTTGTTATAAGGTCGACGGACCTTGTCAATTGGACAAACAGAACAACTTATTTCAAGCATCCCGAATCGGCATCGAGCAATACTGTTATGAGCTTCAGCCAATTTGATTCCGTTGACGAATGGGCAAAGGATCACGGATACGGCAGTGACGAAAACTATTCGGATAAGTATCAGAACAGAAGTCCCTCATCACCTGAAATCGTAAAGGTGGGCTCAACCTATTATTTATACTATTCTATTGTTAAGGAGGAATCCGCAAACGAATCAGCTATTTTCTGTGTCAAGACAGATAATCTTAAAGAGGCGATTGAAAACAAGGAATGGACCGATGTGGGTCTTGTTATAAGCACCTGCGGCACAAACGGAGGAACAAGAACCGTTACCGACGAAGAAGGCAACAAAACAACGATTAATATTGAAAGCCGATATGAAAGTGCAAACGCAGTTCATCCATCCGTAATTTATGCGGGCGATAAACTGTATATGGCATACGGCGGATATTACGGAAACAACAGCTTGGGCGGTGAGATTTATCTTGTTGAGCTCAGCACGGCAAACGGTCTGCTGAAAACCTCAAGCTCCCTTACAACGGCAGGGGATGTTGTTTCAACAAATCACGGAACCGTTAATTTTAAGACAGGCACTCTTATTGCCGACCCGGGTAGAGTTCCCGCTCTCGGAAAGTCTGACGGCAGCCTTGTAAGCGGTGCGGAAATTGTATATAACGATGAAACAGACTATTATTATCTGTTTGTAACCTACGGATATGACCAGACAAACTACAGTGTTGTTGTATCACGCTCAAAGAATATAGAGGGTCCCTATACCGACTTCTCAGGTCAGAATATGGCGGCATTCTCAGATTCAAGTATGTACGACAAGGGTTATCTTCTTATGGGAGGATATAACTTTATCAACAGCAGTAAGGGCAGTGTATCATATACCGACGTGGGAAGAGCAAGTATCGGTTCTCCCAATATTATCAAGACCGATGCAGGCAATTGGTTTATAGCCTCTCAGTCACAGATTTATTTCAAGGTGGGTACAACCGTCACAACGGGCAGTCAGAAAGCCGACGAAAACGCTATGATGCTTAATTCTGCTCCGAGCCTTGAAGTCAGACAGCTTCTCTGGAGCGACAGCGGATGGCCTTTGGCAATGCCCGAGATTTATTCAGGTAAAGCTAAGGAACAGACTTTGGCGCCTTCAGACCTTTACGGCAACTGGGATGTGATTATATTCCGATCTCAGGCAAGCTCAGAGGATTATAAGGCTGTAGAAAGAAGAAAGTCACAGATTGTGTCTATTCTTGAGGATACGGTTATATCACAAAACGATATATCTAATAACAACGCAATCAGCTTTTCGGACTCATTTGAGAAAAGCGGTGACGGATACACGGTAACCATTGATTCAGTTACATACACAGTATATCCCATGGCTGTATGGGACTGGGAGCTCCGAGAGGGCAGTATAGTCTTCACGGGCTTAGGCTCAGACGGCACAACAATATGGGCTAAAAAGAAGCTATCCACCGTATTGGGTCTTTACACATCCGCATTCTATCATGTTTATTCAAAGTGTGAAGGAGCTCTGGCGGAAGCTTATGCTCAGAAAATTGAGGAGCTGAGTGTAAATCCGTCTCAGGCGCAGATTGATAAATGCGTCAGCGAAATGCTTGAAGCACTCAAAAATCCTGCTGCAGTTGCATCAGCGGCTCAGGAATAAAAAATATCCACGGGTCTGCGCTTAATGCGGCAGTCCCGTGAATTTTTATCTGCAAAAAACGTGGTTTCCGATGGTTGTTATAACAGGTCTTGAAAACATAAAGCTGTTAGAGGTTTTAGACGGGTTATAATAATAGATTGCGCCTCCGCTGGGATCCCAACCGTTTATGCAGTCTCTTGCGGCTTTGAGGGCCGTTGAATTCGGCGAAACATACCAATTGCTGTCGTTCACACAGGAGAAGGCGCCTCGCTGATATATTACTCCCGCAATGGTGTCGGGAAAGGATGCGTGTTCAACACGGTTGAGCACCACTGCACCCACCGCAACCTGACCGGTGTAGGATTCACCCCTTGCTTCTGCGGCTATAAGCTTTGCAAGAAGGTTCACATCGCTGTTTGAGTAACCTCCCGTACTGCCTGTTGAAGACCCCAGACCGAGAAATTTAAGAGTCTTCGGGCCTGCAATACCATCGGCGGTGATGCCGCAATTTCTCTGAAATGAACGGACAGCCTTCTGAGTAGCTATGCCGTAAATTCCGTCGACAGCACCGTTATAGTAGCCGAGCTCCTTAAGCTTCGTCTGTATTCTTCTTACCTCGTTGCCCTGAGAGCCTAATTTTGAAAGGGTACTAACGGAGCTGTCCTGATAAAAAATAAAAAAACAGCTGATAATAAGTGTAAATACGGTCAGAAATACTACAGCCTTTTTTATAGTGTTATTCTTTATATAAAACATAAACTTCACCTCAAGGTTATCATTCCCAAAGGTGAAGTTTTTTATTATATTTATTTTAACACTGCAGCTACGGATTTTTAAAACCGCTTATTTTATCTTGTATTCAAGTCGGGTATAATCGCCCTCAACATAATTTCCTGTAAGGAAGTTTCGGGCCTTGAATATGACTTTGTCATCATATACCTCACAGTAATAGCCTACTCCGCAGTCGGTTATACCGAAGTTGTTGGGCTTTCTGTAGCCCGGAATGCTGATTGAATAGACGCCCTTTTCCTCGTTTATTGTTTCTGCAATTTTTTCAAAAATACCGCCGTGAAGGTGACCGTTGATGAAAAATACATTGTTATATTTTTCCATAACAGCTCTGACCTCATCGTTCTGCTCACCCATATCACCGGTTTTCCATACTTCGGGAAGTCCGTGCGTTTCTGCAAAAGGCTGATGACACATAACGAAAACGGGCTTTCCGTCTTTTGTACCTCTTTTAAGCTCTTTATCAAGGAAATCTATCTGAGCCTCGGATATGTAAGCCTTTTCGAGAACTCTCTTTTCTGTGCAAAGCACGATAAGGGTGTATCCGTTTATATCATAGGAATAATAGCTTTTTCCCTTCGTGTTTATGCCGAGGTACTGCTCCACCTTTTTCATAATAATTTTCACATTCTTTTTGAAAAAGAAACGAGCGTCGTGATTTCCCATGGTAACAAAAATATTCTTTACGGTATTCTGATTGTCAAGAGCTCTGAAAAATCTCTCATATTCGTTGTTGGTGCCGTAATCGGCAATATCACCCGCCATTAAAAAAGCATCAAACTTTTCCGCCGAATTGGACAGATCCTTAAAAGCGTTGCCGAGATTCAGTTCTGCACTTTCTCTGTTGGGAAGATGAGTATCGGCAATCATAGCCATTGCAAGTCTGATATTCTGACTGTCCTCAAAAACAATGGGGGAGTCCTCGGATACGGTGTAAATAATATCGTATTTCGGGGACATAGCCTTTATCTGGGCGACATATTTTTTTATAAAAATTTCAGCTGACATAACCGTCCTCCGTTTCTTTTTTTTATTTCCGATAAAATTATAATAGGATTTTACATTTTTTTCAAGAGGGGAGAGCAATTAAAATATCAAAGAGGCAAAAAATAGAGAGACGGGTTAAAAGTGAAGAGATGCAGTCAAGCGGAAAATAAGAAACTTTCTCTTATAAAAGAAAAATACTTATTGAAATTATTTGCTTCTTTTGATATACTTAATTATGGAATTTTATAATAAAGGAGAACTTTATATGGAACAGTTAGAACTCATCAAAGAACAAATCTGCGATGTCTGCCATAAAATGTGGCAGCTCGGTTGGGTTGCCGCCAATGACGGTAACGTAAGCGCAAAGCTCCCCGACGGAAGAATTGTTGCTACTCCCACAGGCATCAGCAAGTCATTTATCACACCTGAAAAGCTTGTTATTCTTGATAAAGAGGGTAACATCCTTGAGGCTCAGGAGGGCTACCGTCCTTCAAGCGAAATCAAGATGCACCTTCGCTGTTATGACAAGCGTGAGGATGTATTCAGCGTAATTCATGCTCATCCTCCCGGAGCAACAGGCTTTGCAGTAGCTCACAAGCCTATGGATATGTATAATATGATTGAGGACGTTGCCGCTATCGGTGCCGTACCCCTCACCCCCTACGGTACACCCTCAACCTCAGAGGTTCCCGATTCAATCGAGCCTTATCTTGAGGAGCACGATGTAATGCTTCTTGAAAATCACGGTGCTCTTGCAGTTGGAAGCGATGTCATTACCGCCTTTTACAGAATGGAAAGCCTTGAGCTCTGGGCAAAGATTACAATCAATGCAGTTATTCTCGGCGGCAGCTGCGATATAAGCAACGAGAACGTACAGAAGCTTATTGATCTTAGAAGCTATTACAGAATTACGGGCAGACATCCGGGACATAAGGTTTTCAATCCCGAAGATGAGCTTCTTCATAAAAAGGACTGAGAGGTAAGTTTATGCTTAAAGGAATATCACCCTTGATTTCACCTGAACTGCTCAAGGCTCTTGCAGAAATGGGCCACGGAGACGAGCTTGTTATTGCTGACGGCAACTTCCCTTGCCACAGTGTAGGCAAAAACTCAATCGTAATCCGTGCTGACGGTCACGGCGTACCTGAAATTCTTGATGCGGTGCTTAAGCTAATCCCTCTTGATACATACACAGAAAAGCCGGTAGCTCTTATGGAGGTCGTACCCGGTGACACCTGCGGAACACCTGAAATATGGGGAACTTATGAGGGAATTCTCAATAAATATGAGCCTGAGCATCACGTAATCGACTACACCGAGCGTTTTGCCTTTTATGAAAGAGCAAAGGATGCTTATCTCATCATTGCAACGGGTGAAAAGGCAATTTATGCCAACATTCTTCTTAAAAAGGGTGTGGTTAAATGAAAACAGTATTAGCATTTGACTTTGGTGCATCAACCGGCAGAGCAATTAAGGCTTATTTTGACGGTGAAAAAATAACCTACGAAGAAATACACCGCTTTGAAAACATCCCTCTTACCGTTGACGGACATATCTGCCACGATGTTGATATGATTTTATCAGAAATAAAGCAGGCTATCGATAAAGCAGGTGAAATTGACTCCCTTGCCTTTGATACCTGGGGGGTTGACTACGGTCTTCTTGACAGTGACGGCAAGCTTCTGCATCTTCCCGTTCATTACCGTGACGAAAGAACAAAGGATGTACTCGCAAAGGCATTTGAAAAGCTCAGTGCTGATGAAATCTATGCCGAAACAGGCAATCAGATAATGAATATCAACACACTTTTTCAGCTTATGTGTGACAGCAACCTTGAAAAAGCGGATAAGCTTCTGTTTATGCCTGATTTGTTCTCATATTTCCTTACGGGAGAAAAGGTCTGTGAAATGTCTATATCCTCAACCTCTCAGATGCTTGATATGAAAAACAAGTGTTGGAGTAAAAAGGTGCTTGATGCTTTTGGAATCAATGAAGAGCTGTTTCCGCCGATAAAAGAAAGTGCAACAGTTAACGGGGAATATAAGGGTATTCCCGTTATCAGTGTTGCGGGTCACGATACCCAGTGTGCCGTTGCCGCCATGCCCACATTGAGCGAAAACGCCGCTTTTCTTTCCTGCGGCACATGGTCACTTATCGGCTGTGAGCTTGATGAGCCTGTTATGACGAAGCAGAGCAACGCTCTTGAGCTTTCCAATGAAATGGGCGCCAACGGAAAAATCAACTTCCTTAAGAATATCAGCGGTTTGTGGCTTATTCAGGAAACGAGGAGAAACATTGCCGAAACCGACAAAAAGTATTCCTATAATGAGCTTGAGATGTTTGCAAGAGACAGCGAAAAATTCAGAAGCTTTATTGATCCTGATGCTCCCGAGCTTTCAGCTCACGGCAATCTTCCCGATAAAATCAGGGATTATTGCAGAAGAACAAACCAACCCGTACCCGAAACAATCGGTCAGGTTGTCAGATGTATTTATGAAAGTCTCGCTCTCAAATACAGACTTGCTCTTGAGCAGATAGGGGAATGTACAGGTAAGAAATTTGATGTGCTTCACCTTATGGGCGGTGGCACCAAAGACGGATTTTTGTGTGAACTGACTGCTCAGAGTCTTGGAATTCCTGTTGTTGCAGGTCCCATTGAGGCAACTGCGCTGGGTAACATCGTTCTTCAGCTTATTGCCTTGGGAGAAATAGAAAGCATTGCTGAGGGCAGAAAAATTATTGCAGAAACAGAAAAGGTAAAAGCCTTTGAATCAGAGCGTACCCCCGACTGGGACGAAGCCTTTGAACGCTTCTGCACTATTATAAAAAAATAAACATAAAGGAGAAAAAATATGTTATATCCTAAAATAGGTATCAGACCTACAATTGACGGACGTTGGGGCGGAGTAAGAGAAAGCCTTGAAAAGCAGACAATGGGTATGGCTGAATCAGCCGCAAAGCTTATCAGTGAGAACCTCAGATATCCTGACGGTACACCCGTACAGTGCGTTATTTCTGAAACCACAATCGGCGGCGGTGCCGAGGCAGCTAAATGTGAAGATCAGTTCTCAAAAGAGAATGTTGTTGCCACTCTTACCGTTACACCCTGTTGGTGCTACGGCTCAGAGACCTTTGACATGAATCCCAACACAATCAAGGCTGTATGGGGCTTCAACGGTACCGAAAGACCCGGTGCGGTTTATCTTGCCGCAGTTCTTGCCGCTTATGCACAGAAGGGACTTCCCGCCTTCTCAATCTACGGCAGAAACGTTCAGGATATTGATGACAGAACTATTCCCGAGGATGTTGCCGAAAAGATTCTCCGTTTTGCAAGAGCTTCCGTTGCAGTCGGCTGGATGAAGAACAAGGCCTATGTTAACCTCGGCGGTATTTCAATGGGTATCGCAGGCAGCTACTGTGATGCTTCAATGTTCCAGAAATACTTTGGCATCCGTGCCGAATGGGTTGATATGAGCGATATCATCAGAAGAATCACTCTTGAAATTTACGATAAGGATGAATACGAAAAGGCACTCGCTTGGATTAAGGCTAACTGTAAAGAAGGCTTTGATGTAAACGAGGGTAAGGATCTTCCCGAAATTATCAGAAAGTCCAAGGTAGTTCCCGCTGACAAGGACTGGGAGTTCATCGCAAAGTTCTCCATTATCGTAAGAGATATTCTTTACGGAAACAAGAAGCTTGACGAGCTCGGCTGGCACGAGGAAGCACTCGGAAAGAACGCAGTTGCAGGCGGCTTCCAGGGACAGAGAAACTGGACAGACTGGCTTCCCAATGCAGACTTCACAGAGGCTATTATGGCTTCGACCTTCGACTGGAACGGCCCCAAGGCTCCCACACCCTTCGCAACTGAAAACGACACACTCAACGGTGTTTCAATGATGCTCGGTACTCTTGTTACAGGCAGTGCTCCCTGCTTCCATGACGTACGTACCTATTGGAGTCCCGAGGCCTGCGAGAGAGTAACAGGCTACAAGCCCGAGGGTAAG
>JAZSPQ010000038.1:0-6047 GCA_045537485.1 Acutalibacteraceae bacterium
TTAAATGAAGTGCAGAGCAGTAAGCAGGATTTACAGGAACCAGCCGAATGCAAACCAAAAGAAGGTGCTTAATCAGGAATGTGAAAGAGTTTTCCACAAATATCTCGAACAGTATAATAAGATGGTCATTTTACAGATTATGCACATACTTCATTTTGATTTCGGTTTTGGTAAAAAACGGCTTAAAAGATTTTTCAGTAAGCTTAAGGAAATGCAAAACCGCCACATTGAACGATACGAGGTAAAGGATGATGATGTGCCGGATATTTGTGAAATACAGCTCAGAGATGTTGGTATAAGACTTGAGGACTTTTTTGAAACGGAGTGATATGGATGCCAAATTATAAGTCTAATGATGTTAAATGTCCTTTTTATAAAGGAGAAAATGAGAAAATAATCAAGTGTGAAGGGACTGTGAGTGAAACCTGTACACAGACATTCAGAAGCAGTAATAAGAAAATGCTTTTCAAGGGAAAGTATTGTAATTGTTTTAATTATAACAGTTGCCCTTACTACAAGCTTTTAAACAAAAAATATAATTAACGAGAGAACGGATGAGGCTTTATTGCTTTATCCGTTTTTTATTTTTAGGAAAAATTTGAAATGATTTTTTAAAAAGTGTCGCAAAGCCGCATAAACACTGGGAAAAACAGTTAAAAAATTTTCTTAGTTTAGAGGTGACATTGCGACATATGAATTTGGTAAAATTAAAAAGTAAGGACGGTGAGAAGATGGCAAATGAACAGAACTTAAAGCCTCAGGCGCATATATTAACACTTGAAGAACAGTCGAATGGCGGAAAAGCAAGTGGAGAGGCTCGAAGACTCAGAGCTGCGGTTAAAAAAGCTCTGCAGGGGAAAGTTCCATCAGAAATGAGCGAGCTCAGAAAATACCTTAAAAAAAGCGGCGTGGATACAACAAACGATAACGGAATTGCGTTTGCTATGGTTCTCAAGGCGCTTGCAGGTGACAAGGCTGCTGCAGATTGGGTGAGAGATACGTCGGGTGAAAAGCCAAAGGATGAAATAGATATTAACGGCGGAGTTGTATTTATAAGTGGTGAGGATGAAATTGCCGAATAGTAAACAAATATATCTTCCTGACATAGTTGGTGGAGGTTATGGCAAGTTTTGGAAAGACAAAAGCCGATACAGAGTTTTAAAGGGTGGCAAAGGTAGTAAAAAAAGTACCACAACGGCGCTTAATTACATTTACAGACTGATGAAATATCCCGGAAGTAATTTGCTTGTAGTACGTGCAGTTATGAATACGCATCGCGACAGTACGTTTGCTCAGCTTAAGTTAGCTCAGGAAATGATTGGAGTGAGCCACCTATGGCGTAACACCGTATCGCCTATGGAAATGGTTTATATCCCTACCGGGCAAAAGATACTCTTCAGAGGTTTTGATGATGTTTTAAAGCTTGCATCAACTACCGTATCAAAAGGATATCTATGTTGGGTGTGGATTGAGGAAGCTTATGAAATCGAAAGTGAAACTGATTTTGAAAAGCTTGACCTTTCTGTTCCAAGAAGTATGCTGCCTGAACCGCTATTCAATCAGACAACACTTACCTTTAATCCTTGGAGTGAGGCACATTGGCTTAAACGTCGATTTTTTGATGAAGCATCGTCTTTGACTTCTACATATTCGACAAATTATCTGTGCAACGAGCATTTGAGCTCAGAATATCATACTGCTATGGAAGAGCTCAAGGAACGAAATTATCGGAGGTACGCTGTTGCCGGCCTTGGTGAATGGGGTATTGCTGAGGGACTTGTATTTGAAAACTGGGAAAAGGCTGATTTTGAAATCAACGAAAAGGGAACACCGATTTTGAACGGAGCATCGGGAACGCCGTTCTCTACAGAAAATCAATCTGAAGAAGAGGATATAAGCTGGCAATATAAGCATTTCTTTGGACTTGATTACGGATACACTAACGACCCGACAGCCTTTATAGCCTTTGTTGTAAACCCTATGACCAAAGAAATATTCATTTATGACGAGCACTACGAGCATAAAATGCTCAACTCAGATATAGCGGCTATGATAAAGCGCAAGGGGTTTGCAAAGGAGCGCATCCGCGCCGATGCAGCGGAGCCGAAGTCGAATGATGACTTAAGGCGGCTCGGAATCAGCCGCATAATGTCCTCTGTTAAAGGTAAGGACAGCGTTATAAACGGCATTGCGAAGCTGCAGGAGTATAAAATCTATGTTCATCCACGATGCAACAATATGATTACTGAGCTGTCAAGCTATTGCTGGAAAAAGGATAAGCAAACAGACAAGCCTCTTAACGAGCCTGAGGACAGCAACAATCATTTATGTGATGCGCTGAGGTATGCCTTTGAGGATGTTAAATTCTTTCATCCTGAGAACCCGAAATTCAGGCGCAGAAGAACAGCGGAATCACAATACAGTGTTACCGGGGATGATTTTAAGGAAGGATGGGATTAAATATGCAGGCATTAGCTTTAATTTTGGTATTGCTATGCTGCTTGATTTCGTTTCTGAGCGGTTTTTTGTTTGCTGTAATAAAAGGAGTAGCTTATAAGAAGAAAAAAACTCCTGAGCTTACAGAGAACGAAAAACGAAAGCTTAGATTGAGTGAAATGGAATACAATAATTTTTTAAATTATACCGGAGACGAACAAAAATAATTACACCTATAAAATGGGTTGATTATAACAAGCTCCCCGACCGTAGGGAGAAAGGAGAAAAAGTATGGAAGATATGGAAAAAATGGAAGCTTTACAGGAGGCGACCGTACCGAATGAAGGCGAACCAGGTGAGACAGCAGATAATGGAACCGATAACACCCGACCGCAGGTAGAAGAGGTTGCAAAGGAGCAGTCAGAAGTAAAGGAATCGGCAGACGATAGTTTTTTAGATGTTGAGTTTTATAGGGAATCAAAGAGCCTTAGTCGCGACGAGGCTGTTAAGTATGCTCAAATGGGTATGAACTATGAAAAGTTAGAACCCGTAATCTCTAAAATTGATTATCTTGCCGCGATTAACGGTGTCACACGCGAGCAGTATATAGAACAGCAGCTGCAGAATCAGGAAGCATCTATGCGCAAGGAAATTGCCGAAAAATATGGCAATGATGAAAACATCATAAATGAAATGGTGGATTTTCAGAAACAGAAGCATAAAAAGGCTTATGAGGATATGATTGCTAAGGCTAAAGCTGATGAAAAAACTGCCGAAGAAAACACCGAGACAAGACTTGCAGAGGAATTCGCAGGGCTTGTAGCAGAATTCCCTGAGCTTGAGGGAAAATCGTTTAAGGACTTACCTAAAACGGTAAAGCAGGCAGGCTTTGGGGGAGAAAAGCTTCTTAATGCTTATCTACAGTATAAGCACAAGGAGGCAAAAAACATAGCGGCGGCCAAGGCTCAGGCTGAGGAAGCCGCAAAGAAAACAGCCGGCTCGATGAAGACGGACGGTGATAAGGTGAATGCTACCGACCCGTTTATGGAGGGACTGTTTAGAAGATAAAAATTTTTTTAAAAGGAGAAAAAAATTATGCCAAATGTTTTTAATGATAATTCAAAAGCGATAAATTATACGAGTGGATTAGATAAAGTAATCGTTCAGAGCGCAACCACCGGTTTCTTAATAGATAACGGACTCAAAGCGCAGTTTGTAGGATATGATGCAGTTCGTATCCCTGCATTGGATTTTGTAGGTCTTGCTGATTATGACAGAGACAACGGATATGTCGGCGGACCAATGACAGTTTCCCGCGAACTCTATGAGCTTACACAGGACCGCGGCAGACAGCTTCAGATTGATGCAATGGATATGGACGAAACCGGTATTGCGAATTTCTCGGGTACGGTTCTCGGTGAATTTGTTCGTACACAGGTTGTTCCTGAAATGGATGCATATGTTCTTTCAAAGCTTTACGGAGTGGCAAAGAATCGCAATCATATAACTACATATGCAGAAGCTACTGCTATTACAGACCTTATAAAGGCGTTTAACGCTGTTCAGAACGCAGCAGGCTACAACGATACCGAACTTGTTGCATTTGTAGACTTTGAGCTTTACGGAAAATTACAGACTACTAATGAAATCAACCGTCAGATAGTAGTTTCGGATTTCAAGCAGGGTGACCTTAATTTAAAGGTTAAGACTCTTAACGGTGTATCGCTTATTCCTGTTTCATCGGTTCGTATGAAGTCAGAGTATGAATATCCTTCAGATGCAGGCGGTGGATTTACTCCCACAGATGCGGCCAAGGATATCCGCGCGATTATTCTTCCTAAGAATGCTTGTTCAGTAGTTAAGAAACACGAGACACTTCGCATCTTCGAACCTTCACAGAACAAGGATGCGGATGCGTATGTATTCAATTACCGTCTCCATTACGATGCATTTGTTAAGAAAAGTAATCTTGATACTATTTATGCTATTGCTACAGCGTAATAGGAGTGTGGATTATGAAATATACACTTAGAAATAAACTTGGCAATGTCATACAGCATACTGATAATGAACGTCAGCGTGACCGTTTAATCGGGAAAGGCTACACTTTAATTGAGGAGCCCGAAAAGAAACTGGATCTCGACAAAATGACTGTTGAACAGCTGGAGACTTTTGCCGGAGAGAAGGGAATATCCTTAGACGGCTGCAGTAATAAGACTGAAAAGCTTGCAAGAATCAAAGAGACAATAGGAAATTAAAGTAATTTGAGAGGACGGCAGCCTGTGTTTTGCGGTTGCCGTCTTTGTTATAACAGGAGGCTATTATGTCAATAAGAATTTTTGAATTTACAGTTACCGACAAAAGCATAGCCGTAACAAATCTGCAGCGCGGAGGAGTGCAGGGGGAAAAGAATGCGACCCGATTGGATTTTTCTTTTGAAGACGGTTTAAAAGATAAACTGATTGAATTATCGGATGATGGCAAGCAGTTATTTTATCGTTTCGATTTATATGACGGTGTAGGCGGCAAAATATCAACTGACCCTGTAGCGCTTGACCTGAATAATGAAACAACCGTTTCACATATGATTGCAGAATGGCAGACACGCTATGGAGGTACTATACAGGTTTATCTTGTAATTACTCTTACAGACGGCGAAAAAACCGAAATGGAGCTTTATTCCTATTGTGTGAAAATGGCACTAAAGCCTTTACCTGATGCTAAGTCAGCAGTAGGTGAGAGTTACGAAAGCATTACAACCTTAGCTGTATCGGCAAGAGCTTCTGCTGAAAACTCCCGTTTTGCAGCCGATGAAGCCAAAGAAGCGTACAAAAAGACCCAAGATGCACTTGATAACGGTATAATATTGAATCTTGACGGTAACAGAGGGAAAGCAGAGGGCAATATTAAGTATGTTGTGGATAATGCAATGTCTGATACAAGCCAGAATGCAGTGCAAAACAAGGTTGTTAAAGCGTATGTTGATGAGAAAAACACAAATTTAAAAGGTTCAATTGGCACTTTAATTAAGGAAGCTTTAAAAGCGGCAAAATTGGAAGCACATCCGATTGGTAGTTATTACTGGAGCGAAAATGACATTAATCCATCCGAATTATTTGGCGGCGAGTGGGAGCAGATAAAAGACAGATTTGTACTTGCAGTTGGTGATGTATATGCTAAAAGTGGAAGTGTTGGAGGAGCGTTTAATGTTACACTTAAACCTGAGCATACACCTAAACATCTTCATTCTATAGCTATCAATGGTAATAATTTAGGTGATTCTGTCGGAGGTTCATATGTTCTCACAACAAATACTAATAAAGGGCATACATACAAAAAACCTTTTATGACACCTTCTTTACCTTTAAATCCAATATTAGGTATAGATGGATTACCTATTCCTATTGAACCAGAAGCTGTTGATATTACAAACCCATATGTTACAGCTTATTGTTGGAAAAGAATTGCATAAGGAGTGATTTATATGTCTGAAGGTACATCAAAAACAAAAATATCTGCAGAGGTTATATATCAATATTACCGAATGACCGCCAAGGAATGGGAAGAAAAGAACCCACTGCTTATGGAAACTGAACCGGGAATTGTTCTTG
>JAZSPQ010000092.1:0-38475 GCA_045537485.1 Acutalibacteraceae bacterium
GCTTCCGAGTATTTCATAAATAAGCTTGTTGATTGCTGTATTGAAATCCTCATGTGTTGAATTCTTGACAAACCATGTGTTATCGGGAAGAACGCAGGTTGATGCGTCAATTATAAGGTCATTGGACACATAGTCCATTGCACCTGTACCCTTGAGACTGTTGAGATATGACTTAGAGAGTGTTTTACCTAAGTCTGCGGCAGTTGCGCCGAAGGAAAGCTTATCAAGTTCGATTGTACCGTCTGCCTGAACACTGCTGTTTTCGAAAATCGGCGGTAAGGCTGTGTTATACTTCGCAACGATAGCCACCTTCAAGCCCTCACTCTGAAGCCGACGGAGAGTTGAATCAAAAACATTCATAACATTGTAGTGATAGTTATCTATCTTTTCAATAAGGCCTTCATACTGTGATATCTTATCGCCGAAAATGAAATTCTTTGCCTTTTCAAAATTATCATCATCAACCATACTCCAATAAGCCGGCATAGTGGCATAAGACGCCAACAGAAGATCCGGAACAAGCTGATTGGAAATCTGTCTGTAAATTGAATCAACAAAATTGGTGCCGACATTCAAGATACTGAGTGAATAAGTCATTGATACAACTGCCTGAATCAAACCTGAAAGATCGCTGTCATCACCCATATAGTCATTAACATAGGAATTGATTACATCAGGATCAAAGCAGAAGCTTCCGCTGAATGAGCCGCTACAAACAACAGTACCCATTGTTGAAGGCACATAAAGCACACAGGTATCAATTTTTTCAGCGCCGTATCTTGTAAGATAAGCCGCAACATAGTTACCGCCGAGACAACGTCCGACAAGCTGAACCTTATCTTTTCCGGTTGCTTCAAGAACACTGTCGATATATGCATCCATATCCTCAGCAACTTCCCAGGGATCAAGCCTTGAATCATAGTTGAAAATATAATCGCTAAGAACAAAGTTCGATGTCTTTTTCTTAGGCGCAGGACTGGGAATGATGTAGCTTCCGTCAGTTGCCTCACCGTTATTATCAAGAACAGCCTCTTTGTATACATTTTTTACGACTCTGACCATTGTGTTGCAGTAATGAGTCCAATCATTTGCAAGAATGCTGTTACCAAAGGCTTTGAGTATTGTGTCCATCTGACTCATTATCTGTTCCTCGGGCTCAATCTCAAATGGCATTATAAGATTGCCGTCTGCCGAATAAATTTCACGTCCCGCACCCTTAACATACACAATGGGAAGATCCACTTCCGCACTTTTCACCGCAAGAGCTGCGGGCGCAATGGCCGCAGTAAAAATAAGCACTGTAAGAACAACTGAAATCAGAGCTTTAATTTTCCTTTTCATAATATACCTCCGTTTAAAAAACGTATAAAAAGCAATTTTCAAACTTTTTTCCTTTTATATATTACCATATTATTCTTAAGCAATCAAGACACTGAAATAATTTTAACATAATTTTTAATATTATCAGATATAACAAAACCGTACGGTGACACAGGTCAGAGTACGGCTTTGTTTTTTATATCGGTTATGTTTCTCTGCTTTCCTTCGGGCTGACTCTCTGTGAAAACAAAAGCGAGATGCACCAGATTGCGCCGAGAGCTACAACTGTGTAAATAATCCGCGAAATAATCGAGCTCTGTCCGCCGCAAATCCACGCAACAAGGTCAAACTGGAATATACCGATGAGACCCCAGTTAAGCCCGCCGATGATAGCTAAAAGTAAAGCAATTTTGTCAAGCATCTTAAATCAACTCCTTTTGTGAATATTATGGACCGAAATAAGAGATTTATTCAAAACTGTTATAATTCTTTAGCCATAAGATAACCGCCGAAAAGGCTGGTCAGCCTTTTAAAATTATTTTTTTCATAAAATTTAATCGCCCTTGTATTACTTGCTCCGCAGGAAAGCATCAGGCCATTCACTCCCCTGCTTTTAAGCTCAAGACACAGTGCA
This sequence comes from Acutalibacteraceae bacterium, assembly GCA_045537485.1. Taxonomy (GTDB): domain Bacteria; phylum Bacillota; class Clostridia; order Oscillospirales; family Acutalibacteraceae; genus UBA6857. Next base: position 1,955 of record JAZSPQ010000092.1, read on the forward strand.
TCCATAAGCTTTGTGCCGACACCTTTACCCTGACAAACAGGAAGAATATCAATGTGAAGATGAGCGGGATATTTATTTTTAAAAAGCTTATGAGCAAGCATTTCACTCTTAGCCTGAAACCAAAAGCTTTTGCCAAGCTTTCTGATTTCGGGAAGATAAAGCTTTTTGAATGTCTTTTCATACTTGCTGTAATTTTTCGCACAGATAATATATCCTACTGCTCTATCTTCACTGTCGGCAACAACAAAACAGCTGTCCGGTTCCTGCTCGGTGTAATAATCGTTATAAAGAAGCATAAGATACTTACGTTGAGACTCTGTTTCAATTGGAAGTGTTGAGGTTTCAAAAAGCACCTTAACGACATCCTGCTTATCCTCAGCCTTATATTTTCTTATGGTTATACTGTTCTCAGACACTATAGGCACCTCACTTTTCAACATACTTTGAGATAAGACATCTCAGTTCTTCCGTTCCTTCACCCTTTGTTGCGGAAAATGGTACGACGGGGATATTGCCGTACTTTGTTAAAATGCCGCAGATTTCTTCAAGCTGCTTCATTCTTTCGCCTTTGTTAAGTTTATCGGATTTGGTAAGTGCAACAACAAAAGGTACATCATTAGCCGTCATATATTCAATCATGTCAATATCCTGCTTGGAGGGTGCGTGGCGCATATCAATAAGCTGAATCACAAGCCGAATATCTCTGTCTGATGAAAAATAGCTTTCCATAAGCTCAGCCCAACGGAGCTTTTCATCGTGTGAAACCTTTGCATAGCCATAGCCCGGCAAATCCACAAAGCGACAGCCGTCAAGCTTGAAAAAATTGATGGTTACTGTTTTCCCCGGCATTGAACTGACTCTTGCAAGGGACTTTCTGTTTAAGAGACGGTTTAAAAGAGAGCTTTTCCCCACATTTGAGCGCCCTGAAAACGCTACCTCGGGCATATCGGATGCTATAAGCTGCTTTGATACCCCGCAGGAGGTTTCAAAAATTCCGTTATCGAACCTCATCCTTTTCAATCCTTTCTCTTATAATTATATCGTGGGGCGAAAACTTAACAGAGCTTTCAGTAACAGGCTTCTCTTTTCTTCCCTTTACTGCTACGGAGAAAACTTCATCGAGCCTTTTAACAGGAATAAATTCAAGATTTTCTTTAACAACGGTATCAATTTCCCACAGATCACTGTAATTATCCTCGGGAATAATCACCTTTTCTATGCCTGCCTTATATGCTGCCATAGACTTTTCCTTAAGTCCGCCTATCGGAAGCACTCTGCCTGTCAAGGTTACTTCACCGGTCATTGCTGTCTTACGGTCAATTTTACGTTCAGTGAGTACGGAAAGAAGGACGGTCGATATGGCTATACCTGCGGAGGGTCCGTCTTTAGGGACTGCACCCTGCGGCACGTGAATATGGATATTTTTCTTTGTGAACATATCCTGACTGATACCGTATTTATCTGCCTGACTTCTCAAAAAGCTGTAAGCCGCCTTTGCAGATTCCTTCATAACATCGCCTAAAGAACCGGTAAGCTCCAATTTACCGTCACCTTCCATTGTAACGGCCTCAATGTGCAAAATCTCGCCGCCCACGCTTGTCCAAGCAAGTCCGTTAACAACACCTACTGAGTCCTCACTTAAAAGCTCTTCATTTTTATATTTAACAGGTCCTAAAAGCTCCCTTATAAGACTCTTAGTAACAGTGACTCTGCCGATTTCTTCTTCATTAAGCTTAACCACACACTTTCTGCAAAGAGCTGAAATTTTCTGCTCGAGACGTCTTACACCTGCTTCTCTTGTATAGCTTTCAATAAGAAATCTTACAGCATCGTCATTAAAGCGCAGCTTTCTGCCGTCTAAGCCGTGGGCTCTGACCTGCTTTTTGATTAGATGATTTTTCGCAATCATAAATTTCTCTTCCGGAGTATAGCTCGTAAGCTCAATAACCTCCATTCTGTCATAGAGAGGTCCCGGAATTGTTGAAGCATCATTTGCAGTAGTTATAAACAGCACCTTACTCAAATCAAGAGGAAATTCAAGATAGTTATCCCTGAAGGAGTTATTTTGTTCGGGGTCAAGAACCTCTAAAAGCGCAGATGCAGGGTCACCCTTATAGTCTCTGCCGAGCTTATCTATTTCATCAAGCAGCACAATGGGATTAAAAGTACCTGCCTGAGTGAGTGCAGCTGCTATTCTGCCCGCCATTGCACCCACATAGGTCTTTCTGTGACCTCTGATTTCAGCTTCATCGCTTACTCCGCCCAAGGATAAGCGCACATATTTTCTGCCCATAGCCTCAGCTACAGAGCGTACTATTGAGGTTTTACCGATACCCGGAGGTCCTACAAGACAGATAATCTGACCCTTGACATCGTTTGTCATTGCCTTAACGGCAAGCATTTCGATAAAACGCTCTTTGATCTTTTTCAAGCCGTAATGGTCTCTGTCGAGAATCCTTCTCGATGAAGACAGATCATACTTATCGGTTGTGTATTTTCCGAAGGGTAATGCAAGAGCGGCATCAAGATAGCCTCTCGTTATCGTTGCATCGGCAGAATTACCTGCCATTTTTGAAAGCTTATCACATTCACTGTTGAGTTTTTTTCTCACAACATCACTTAAATCAAGCTTTGCAATCTTTTGACGGTATGCCTGTGCATCACCTAAAATATCCTCACCGTCACCAAGCTCATCGGCAATAACCTTGAGCTTTTCTTTCAGATAATATTCTTTCTGCCCCTTATCAATCTGAGCTGTTACCCTTGCCTCGATGTTGTTTTCAATTTCAAGAATCTCATTTTCTTTGACAAGAAGCATATATAGCTTCTCAAGCCTTTTAAAGGTGACCGTTTCTTCAAGAAGCATCTGTCTGTCCTGATATTTTGATAAAGCCGTTCCCGCTATTGCGTCACAGACTATATCGTGCTCTTCACTGAAAAATATCTTGGCGGCATCCTCAAAATCTATAGAAGAGAGCTGTAAAAACTTATCAAATTCATCCTTAAGCTTACGGATAAGAGCTTTAGCCTCATCCTGCTTGGCTTCTTTTATTTTAGAGGACTTCTTTTCTCTTACATCACAGATGAAATAAGGAGAGCTCTGCAGGATTTCCGAAACCTCGGCTCTGCAGATACCTTCAACAACAACACGCATAAAATCCCCGTCCGGAGCTTTAATAACCTGTCTGATATTTGCGACAACACCCATTGAATAAAGGTCCTGCTCCTGCGGATTTTCAATATTTATATCCTGCTGTGCAACGAGAAAAATCCGTTGATTATCGCTCATAGCAGCTTTTACTGCCGCTATTGATTTTTTTCTGCCCACATCAAAGTGAAAATTTGTCCCCGGGAAAACAACTATCCCCCTGAGGGCTATCGTGGGCAATGCTTTATATACTAAGTTTACTGCCATATATATTATACCGTTCCTTTAACTGTCTTAATTCAATTATTATACAGCATAGCTGTTATGAAATCAACAATTATGTGTAAATATTCTGTTGTACAAACGCTGTGTCCACAGTCAACTCAGTGCCTTTCTGAGCGACTCCAGATTTCGGTACATGAGACTGACATATGTTTCACCATTAGCAAAATCCTCTGCCGAAATCACGTGACAGGAATACAGCGTTTCAACTCCGGCACCGGTCTGATCGCTGATTGAATAAGCAACACTTCCCGTACTCAGATCCATTTTAAAAACAACAGGTATATCTTCAGCTCTGACCTTATCACAGAGATATGCAATAGTTACAGGATTCGCTTCAACCTGAGCCGAACAGCCGGAAAATGCCGCATAATAACCAAGTGAATATCTCATCGTAAAATATCTGAGAGGGAATCTGTCACCGATGACAATGTAATCTCTGTTCCTTCTGATCATTAATTCTTCAAAGTCATTATCGAGCTGTCTCAGATTTTCCGTATATTTATCTGTGTTGTATCTGTAAGTTTCACTGTTTTCGTTGTCGGCAATACATACGGCTTCACATATTGCTTCAGTTATCGCAATGGCATTGAGCGGTGAAGTCCACACATGCTCATCATACTGCTCATCCTCATCATGTGAATGACCGTCATGACCGTGGTCTGATTCCATACCTTCAACAGTTTCTTCTTCACAGAGGGTAACACAGTCCAACATCTTAACAGTTTGCATATCCGTGTCAATACCGTCAAGTATGGTGTCAACCCAGTAATCGGATTCCCCGCCGCCGTAAACAAACACATCACACTGCTGAATTTTTATAATGTCACCGGGAGTCGGCTCGTAGGTATGGCTTTCCTCACCGGGAGAAAGAAGCATTATAACTTCAGCCTTGTCCCCCACTATCTGCCTTGCAAAATCATAGGGTGCAAAGGTTGTGGCAACAATCGTCAGTTTTTCCTTTCGGTATGTTGCAAAGCTTCCGTAATTCATTGTGAAAACGAATATTGCAGCCGATACAAGGCTCACAAAAGCAACAAGAGGCTTTTTCAATGCCGAAAGTCGTTTTTTTGCAGGAATATTAAGCACCGCTTTTATCAAAGAGAAAACAGCCAACATAAATATGTTGACAATTACAACGCTCGCACCTGTCGGTGCTTCATGCCTTATCGAAAGTATAAGCCCCGAAAGAAAACAGAATACCGAAATTGCTGTTGAAGTAAGGACAACTTTTTTATAGCTTTTGCATAACCTCATAGATGTTACTGTAGGGAAAATAATCAGTGACGAAATTAGCAGGGCGCCCATCATTCTCATGCCGATAACAATAGTTACAGCAGTAAGAGCTGCGATTACCATATTATAAAAGGAAGCCCTTGTTCCTGTCGATTTTGCAAAGCTTTCATCAAAGGTAACAGCAAATATTTCGTGATATAAAAGAATAAACAGAGCTATAATCACTACCGAAAGCACTGCTGTGATAACAACATCGCTTTCACTCATTGTAAGTATACTGCCGAACATATAGTTATATATATCCACATTCATCCCCGTAGTCATAGAGGTTACCATAACACCCGTGGCAAGGGCGCCCGTTGAAATAAGAGCAATAGCTGCATCACCCTTGATTTTACCCTTTTCGCTCATTCTCAAAAGAAGAAAAGCAGCAATAATAACTATCGGCAAAGAAAAATATAAAGGCGCAACATTAGCCGCAGAGGCTATAGCCATTGCACCGAATCCCACGTGGGAAAGTCCGTCGCCTATCATAGAAAACCGCTTTAAAACAAGACTTACTCCCAAAAGAGCTGCACAAAGCGATATGAGAGTACCTACTATCAGGGCTCTGATAAGAAACTGCTGTGAAAAAAGCAGGGAAAGTACATCACTCATTTCTCTTTCCTCCCTAAATACGACTCATACAGATTGCTCTTTTTATAGTTTTCAACAGTTCCGAAAAAGCTGCCGTCTTTCTTAAGGTGAAGAATATGTGTCGCATATTCCACAGCCGAAAACAGATCGTGGGAAACCATAACTACCGTTACTCCGTACTCCGTATTGAGTCTGTTTATAACAGTGTAAAATTCATTTGTAACAATGGGATCAAGACCCGTTACAGGTTCATCTAAAAGAAGCATTTTTCTGCCTGCGCAGAGAGCTCTGGCAAGGAGTACCCTTTGCTGCTGACCGCCTGAAAGCTCACGGTAACACTTGTTTTTTAATTCAAGAATGTCAAGCTTTTTCATGTTATCAAAAGCTGTGTTTTTTTGCTTTTTTGAAAAGAAAGCACCTTTTTTATCGGCGATACATCCTGAAATCACCACCTCATATACACTTGCCGGAAAATCCTTCTGTGCCGTGGTTTGCTGAGGAAGATAGCCGATTTCGCCGCCGTTAATACCGCCCGTAATATGTAAATGACCCGAAGCGGTCTGCTTAAGGCCGAGTATTGATTTGATGAGAGTGCTTTTTCCGCTTCCGTTTTCACCCACAATGCAAAGGTAATCACCTTCGTTAACCTCAAAATTAAGGTCATTTATCACACTGTTGTTTTCGTAGCTTAAATAAACATTTTTACAACTGATTACCGACATATTATCCACCTTTTATTCTGTGCATTTTTCACAACAGCCGAGAATAACTGTTTTTGAATTATCAATTTTAAAGCTGTGATGCTTCATTATATGTTCCGAAACGTCAGACATATATTCACAGCTGAGATGAAAGAGCTTTCCGCAATTTATGCATTTCAGATGCATATGTCCCTGACAATTGAGTTCTTTGTCGATATACTGAAAACTTGCAATTTTACTCTCAGGGTCAATAAATTTTCTGACCTCACCCTTTTCGGCAAGATTCTCTAAAAAGCGGTAAACAGTCGCCTTTCCGACAGGGGTACCGTTTTTCTTGAGAATATCAACGATACAGTCACAGCTTAGCTGCATGTGCTTATTATCGGATATTAGATTATATATCAGCTTTTTTTGTTTTGTGTTATATGCTTCTCTTGCCATATCTGCACCTCAAACTGAAAATGAAATTCATTTTCAAATTATACCTGATTTCTGAGCTTTGTCAAGTTTATTTTGTTTTATATTGCAATTATTTGAAAAAGATGATATTATCTTAATATAAAAGGAGGTCATAATATGAAAATATTTTCAATTCTGTTAAATGCAGACACCACTACCCAGCAAAATGTTTTAAACGACATTGCAAGCGATCCGACCAAAGCAGGCGATGTGATTTCTTCCTGGTGGCAGGAGCTTGATCTTATCAACAAGATTATCGATATGATTCCCACCGTTGTTGTTGCGGCTATTTTCTTTGTTATTGGTTTTGCCGTTGCCCGCCTTACAGGAAAGCTTGTTGTCAAGGCTCTCGAAAAGAAGCATGTTGATCCGTCGGTTTATAATTTCATAAGAAGAATCATCTCTGCAGCAATCAAGTTATTTGTGATTATGACTGTCGCTTCAATGTTCTTTGACCTTAGCTCCTTTATTGCAGCTATCGGCGGTGCAGGTCTTGCAGCCGGTATCGGTTTACAGGCAAGCGTATCACAGTTCGCGAGCGGAATCCAGATTCTTATAAATCATCCCTTCAAAACAGGTGACTTTGTTGAAGTAAACGGCGTCTCCGGTAACGTTGCCGACATCGGTTTCATGAATACCGTTATCACAACAGTTGATAATAAACGTATCATTATCCCGAATTCACACATAACTTCAAACCATATCATCAACTATTCCGCTGAGGATAAGAGAATGGTAAATCTTACATATTCCATCAGCTATTCTGACGATATTGCAAAAGCTAAGCAGGTTGTTCTTGATATTGCTGAAAAAGCAGATAACATTCTCAAGGATCCTGAACCCAAGGTATTTGTTAATTCACACGAGGCAAGCTCGATTCAGCTCGTAGCCAAGGTATGGTGCGGTGTTGCAGATTACTGGGATGTATACTTTATGATGCAGGAGCAGGTTAAGCTGGCCTTTGACGAAAATGGTATCTGTATCCCCTTCAATCAGCTCGATGTGCATATTCACCAATAAGTAAACTTATAATCCGTCTTTCATCTTTTTGGGGAAGGACGGATTTTGCACATAATGTAATATAAATTGTTAAAATGCACAAAATATGGTATGAAAGGTTACAAATAATTCTAACTGTCAAATTATCGAAATCTATTGCAAAGTTTGTAGAAAACAGTAAAATATATATATGAATTGTAATCATTAAGGACATGGGGGTAAAAATTATGTCACCTGCAGCATCATTAACAGAATATCTCGATACAATTCCTCAGGGCAGACTCGGCATCATCGCCATGAGAGGCTGTGAGGAGCTTGCTAAAAAAGTAAGCGACCAGATTGTTGAATGCAGAGAAAAGTTCGAAAAGGAACACAGCAATCTTCATCTTAAGGGCTACCACAGAGATTCATACATTCTTGACGCATCCTTCCCGAGATTTTCAACAGGTGAAGGTAAGGGTGTTATAAACGAATCAATCAGAGGCTATGACCTTTTCATCATCAGCGATTGCTTCAATTACAGCGTAACTTACAAGATGTATAACCTCAAAGACGCCAACGGTGAGCCTCTTCAGGTTCCTATGAGTCCCGATGACCATTTTGCTGACCTTAAGAGAGTTATTTCTGCTTGTGCAGGTAAGGCAAAGAGAATTACGGTTATTATGCCTATGCTTTATGAGGGCAGACAGCACAGAAGAACAACAAGAGAATCTCTCGACTGCGCACTCGCTCTTCAGGAGCTCGAAAATATGGGCGTAAGCAACATCATCACCTTTGACGCTCACGACCCAAGAATCCAGAACGCTATTAAAATCGGGTTCGAAAGTGTATCCCCCACCTACCAGATGATTAAGGCTATCGCAAAAAGCCTCAACAACGATATTAAGTTCACACCGGAAAACACAATGATGATCTCCCCCGACGAGGGCGGTATGGGCAGATGTGTTTACTATTCACAGGTTCTCGGCGTTCAGCTCGGTATGTTCTATAAGAGAAGAGACTTCTCAAGGATTGTTGACGGAAGAAACCCCATCGTTTCACACGAATTTCTCGGCTCAGATGTTGAAGGCAAGGACGTTATCGTTGTTGACGATATGATTTCAAGCGGCGACTCAATGCTTGACGTTTGCCGTCAGCTCAAGAAGCTCAAGGCAAGAAGAATTTTCGTTTTCTCTTCCTTCGGCCTTTTCTCATCAGGTCTCGAAAGATTTGATGAAGCATATAATGAGGGCGTTTTTGATAAGATTTTCACAACAAACCTTATTTATCAGACACCCGAGCTTCTTACCAAGGATTGGTACTATTCAGTTGATATGTCAAAGTATGTTGCTCTTATCATTGACACTCTCAACCATGACAGATCAGTAAGCCCCTTCCTTAACCCCATTCAGAAAATCAACGCTTATATCGAGCAGTATAAGCTTAAATAAGAAAATTTTAAAGGCACTACATTCCGCAAGGTATGTAATGCCTTTTTTGTTATTCAAGTATTTTCAGCACATCAGGAAAGACTTCAAGGCTTCTTTTGAGAATACCGTGAATCTGTGCTATTGCGACGCCGTAATTTACTATAGGAACTCCCTGAGAGATACATCTGTCAATTCTTGACTTCATTTCTTTTTCATTCAGCATACAGCCACCACAATGAACCACAAGACGGTATGAGGATAAATCTTCGGGAAACTCACCGCCGCTTGTGAAGGAATACTCCGGCTTTGCACCGCAGAAGTCTTCAATCCAGACGGGCATTTTTACAGTACCGATATCGTTGCACTGTCTGTGGTGGGTGCAGCCCTCACTTATAAGGACTCTGTCACCGTCTTTAAGCTTTTTAAGCACCGCTGCGCCTCTGACGAGCTCTGTGAGATCACCTTTATATCTTGCCATAAGTATGGAAAATGATGTGAGAGGTACACTCTCAGGCACTTGCTTGGAGACCTTACCGAAGGCTTGGGAGTCGGTAATAACAAGAGCGGGCGGCTCTTTCAGGCTGTCCAAAGTTTCACAAAGCTCTGTATCACGGCAGGTTATCGCAACCGCACCGCTGTCAAGTATATCACGGATAGTCATTTGCTGAGGAAGGATGAGTCTACCTTTGGGCGCCGCCTTATCAATGGGGATAACAAGAACAACCTTGTCTCCTGCTTCGATAAGATCTGAAACTATCGGCTTAGGCTTTTCTGCATTTTTTGAAAGCTTGGCAATAAGCTCTTTGAGTTCATAAACATTTTCACCCGTCAAAGCACTGACATAAATTTCATTTTCTTTTAAATCAGCCTTATCTGTCTTTAAATCAGCCTTATTTCTTGCCACAATATAAGGCACATTATTTTGAGTGAAGAAAGAAACGAGTTCATTTTCAGCGTTTTTCAGCTCATTTTCACTTTCCGTAACGAGTACGGCAATATCTGTCTTCGAGAGTGTCTCTTTCGCTCTTTTAACACGAAGCTCACCAAGACTGCCTTCATCGTCAATGCCCGGGGTATCGATAATTACAACGGGACCTATGGGTAAAAGCTCCATAGCTTTTTTTACCGGATCAGTGGTGGTACCCTTTACATCGGACACCACTGAAAGACTCTGCCCCGTAACCGCATTGACAAGGCATGATTTACCTGCATTTCTCAGACCAAAAAAGCCGATATGGATTCTCTCGGAGGAAGGAGTAGAATTTAAACTCATAGCAACACCCCTTTATCAGAATCGGAAATCTCTGCGGTTAGAGTTTTTGATGTTTTCGATATTATCAAGTGCGATTGCCTTAACCTTTTCGTTTGGTATTTTTTCAAGCTCATTTTTAATCATTTCGTAACCGATTGCCTTTGTTCTGTCGGAAGCATAATCAACAAGGTATTCGGTAAGCGTCATAAGCGCATTGGGATGACAGCAGTTAAGTATCTGTCCGTTTTTACAAAGAGTCATAAAACGGTCGCCTGTTCTGCCCTCACGGTAGCAAGCAGTGCAGAAAGAGGGAATGTGTCCGTTTTCCATAAGCCATGCAACAACCTCATCGAGAGTTCTCTGGTCGGAAACATCAAACTGCTCTGTATCGTGAGGTCTTTCTTCCTGAGTGTAACCGCCAACTGAGGTTCTTGAGCCGCCGCTGACCTGAGAAACGCCAAGGCGAAGAAGCTTTGTTCTTGTTGACTCGGTTTCTCTTGTAGAAATAATCATACCTGTATAAGGCACAGCAAGACGGATGCAGGCGGTGATTTTTTCAAAGATTTCATCAGAAATTGAGTTATCAAAAGCAGAGGGGTCAATATCGTCTGCCTTCTTAATTCTCGGCACACTGATTGTGTGGGGGCCTACACCGTGAACAGCTTCAAGATGCTCGGCGTGCATTATAAGACCCGCAAACTCATATTTATAAAGCTCAAGACCGAAAAGTACACCGAGACCTACGTCGTCAATACCACCCTCCATGGCCCTATCCATAGCTTCGGTATGATAAGCATAGTCGTGCTTAGGCCCCGTGGGATGAAGCTTTAAGTAGCTATCTTTGTGATAGGTTTCCTGGAAAAGGATATAGGTACCGATGCCTGCGTCCTTAAGCTTTCTGTAATTTTCAACCGTTGTGGCCGCAATGTTTACATTAACTCTGCGTATGTCACCGTTTTTGTGGTGGACACTGTAAATTGTTTTTATACACTCAAGGATGTACTCAATAGGATTATTTTTCGGGTCCTCACCTGCTTCTATTGCAAGACGCTTGTGCCCCATATCCTGCAAAGCAATAACCTCAGCCTTAACCTCTTCCTGAGTAAGCTTCTTTCTAGCAATATGCTTATTCTTCAAGTGATAGGGGCAGTAAACACAGCCGTTGACACAGTAGTTTGAAAGGTAAAGCGGCGCAAAGATAACTATTCTGTTGCCGTAAAAAGCGAGCTTGATTTCCTCGGCAATTTTATAGATTTCTTCAATCTTTTCGGGAATATCACAAGCAAGAAGCACGGATGCCTCACGGTGGGTAAGACCTGCGCAGGTTACGCCGTTACCGTTTTTCTTCGGTCTTGCCTTTTCCAGAATTTCATCTATAAGCTCAACATTGTTTTTATTCTTTTCGGCATACTCAAGGGTTGCACGTATTTCTTCGTCATTTATAAATTCCTCTGCTTTTAATGATTTAGGGTTATATACTGCCATAATTAAAAATCCTTTCTGTTTTTCTATTTTATTATGTCGCCTCTGGCGGTGACAATTTCATAGCCTACTTTTCTTATTCTGTCTTTCAGCTCATCAAGCTTTTCGGCAGATTCAACTCCCGTATTAAGCTTGTTATTATAGAGCATATATTTATTTCTTGTGTCGGCAGGAGACAAATTTGGCATTATTACATTAGCACCTGATAATATCCCTTTTTCTCTGCCGTTTTCGCTGAGAGTACCAAGAGCCGTTGTTGAGGGAAGAAGTATATTAGGATGAATGATTCTTATAATTGAAAGAAGAAAGCAGGTAAAATCAACACTGCCTGCGGAGTAGTCTTTGAAAGAAGTATCCTTATGAGGGATAAAAGGACCTATTCCGCACATATCAGGCTTAAAATCTTCAATAAACTTCAAATCCTTTGCCATTGTTTCGATTGTCTGATAGGGTGAGCCCACCATGAATCCGCAACCGACCTGAAAGCCGATTTCTTTAAGCTGAGAAAGACATTTCATTCTGTTTTCGAGTGTAAGCTTTTCAGGGTGAAGCTTGCTGTAATGCTCGCTGTCTGCCGTTTCATGGCGAAGCAAATATCTGTCAGCACCCGCTTTATAAAGCCTTTTGTAAGATTCTTCGCTGCGCTCACCGAGGGAAAGAGTAATAGCACAGTCGCTGTATTTATCTTTGATTTTGCCTATAAGGTCACAGAGAAAATCATCAGTATAAAATCCATCCTCACCGCCCTGCATAACAAAGGTGCGAAAGCCGAGTCTATAGCCCATATCACAGCAGGCTATTATTTCATCCTCAGAAAGGCGGTACCTTTCACAGCTTTTATTGCTCTTTCTTATTCCGCAATAGTAACAATCGTTTCTGCATATATTGCTTATTTCAATAAGTCCTCTGACATAAACCGTATTTCCGTAAATTTCTTTTCTAAGCCGTACCGCTTCACTGCGCAGAATTTCATAGGTTTCTGTATTAAAACCCGAAAGCAGCTTTTTATACTCATCGAGGGTAAGGCTGTGTTCATTTATAAGCTTTGTGATAATGTTATTCATTGCAGATCACACCCGAATAAGCTGTTTTAACACTGACACCCTCAAGTCTTCCGATTTTGCCCGAAAGAGCTGAAATGGTATTCTGCGGAGCATCAATGGCAACACTGATAATATTTATGCATCTTTTTCGGTAGGGAATACCCATCCTGCCAATAATATATTCACCGTATTCGTGCAAAAGTGAGTTAAGTTCTTCAACAGTGTCGCTTTTTTCGACGATTATGCTCATTACCGCTACTCTTGTTTCCATATATTACCTCCAAATAAAAATTTGCCACACCTGAAAAAGGTATGGCAACAGAATAAAACAAAATGTTAAAGTTTAACTGTCACCTTATCCTCAGAGGGAATAATCCGTCTTTATGTCAGGTTACATATATTATAGCGTATTTTAAGTAATAAATCAATAGAAAAATTACACTTCTTCAACAATGGGTATAATTCCGCCGATATCACGGAGCTTGCCGCTGTCAGTGCAAATAAAATTACAATCCTTTGAATTAAGAAAAGCTATAATTTTATCAGCATCACGGTGACTTTTAACATCACCGAAAAAAACTACGGTATTTTCAGATATTTTACCGGATGCACCGCCTATAAAGCCGTAGTTATGGCCTTTGAGGCTGATGTCACCCTTACTTATAAGAAGGCAATCTATCCCATTTTCTCTGAGCTTTTTAAAGATTGATTCATCATCGGTAATTGCTGCGTTTTCATTTACAACAAGGGTTGAACATTTACTGTAGCCCTGATTGACATTCACTTTTTCACACCCGTCAGTAAGTGATGTTAATTTAGGGTCGGCTTGACCGTTTTTTCCCACAAGATACTTTCCGATAAAGGTAAAATTAAGACCTATATCATCAGGATAACTACCGCTGATTTCATTTTCAGCTTCATAAACATTCATGCCTGTTTCCTCGAGAGAATTTTTCAGATTTATCTGATTTCTCGATAGGATAATTTTATCTTTGCCGATGTGAATAGCCGCCATATCAGCGTGGTTGCTGACAGAAGGATCAATGTCTCTGTTAGGTGAATTAAAGAATACTCTTATCCCCTCTTTTTTAAAAAAAGAAAGAATATCTTTATCATCTGTACCGCAAATAATGGCCTTAACCTTACCTTCAGGCAAATTCGGTTTTTCAATAAAATTCATCATAAAACAAGTGCCTCAAATGCCTCACGGATAGTTCTGACTCCCACAATTTCAATTTCATCCTTTAGAGCAGAAGAAATATTTTTCATATTGTTTTTAGGTACAATACACTTGTTAAAGCCGAGTCTTGCCGCCTCTTTTATTCTCTGCTCACAGTGGGATACACCTCTGATCTCACCTGCAAGCCCAATTTCACCAAAGGCAAGAACATCGTCACGAAGAGCATAATCCTTCAAAGATGACACAAGTGCCATAGCAATAGTAAGGTCAAGTGCAGGCTCGTCAAGCTTCATACCGCCGACTATATTTATGTAGGCGTCGCAGTTATTAAAATAGTAGCCACCCCTCTTTTCAAGGACAGCTATAAGCATATTTAGACGGTTGAAATCAAAGCCGTTGGATATTCTTCTGGGATTACCGAAGTTAGTCGAGCAGACAAGACCCTGAATCTCAGCAAGCAGAGGTCTTGTGCCCTCCATAACACAAGCTACACAGCTGCCGGGGGTGTTTTTCGGTCTACCTGAAATCAGCATTTCTGAAGGATTTTCAACCTCCTTGAGTCCCGTGTCATACATCTCAAATACACCGATCTCATTAGTTGAGCCGAAACGGTTTTTGACCGCACGAAGTATTCTGAAGGAAAGATTTCTTTCGCCCTCAAAATAAAGCACCGCATCAACAATATGTTCAAGCACCTTTGGACCTGCTATATTACCGTCTTTATTGACGTGACCGACCATTATAATTGGAATTGAAAGGCTTTTTGCAGTTCTCATAAATAGGTTGGAGCTTTCACGCACCTGAGTAACACAACCGGGTGATGAATTCAGCTCGGTGAAATTCATCGTCTGAATTGAATCTATAATAACAAGGTCGGGAGATATTGATTTTATATGCTCGCATACGGCTTCTGTATCGGTTTCACAAAGGATAAGCAGATTTTCAGAGTTTACCTTGAGTCTGTCTGCACGAAGCTTTATCTGACTGTAGGATTCTTCGCCCGAAACATATAGAATTTTAAGCTTTCTTCCGAGCTGCTGACAAATCTGAAGAAGAATTGTTGATTTACCTATACCCGGGTCACCGCTGAGAAGAACCAATGAGCCCTTGACTATACCGCCGCCGAGAACGCGGTCAAGCTCCTTCATACCCGTTTTATAGCGAAGCTCATTATCAGGTCTGATATCTGCAAGAGAAAAAGAGGTTACACCTCTACTTTTTGAAGCGAGAGGATTTTTGCTTTTACCGACAGCAACTACCTCTCTGACTTCCTCCTCAAGGGTTGACCATTCGCCGCACTCGGGACATTTTCCGAGCCATTTCGGTGTTTCATATGAGCAATTCGAACAGACATAAACTGTTTTTGACTTCTGAGCCATTATATATCCTCCTGATTTTCTGAAAGATAGTCTGATATGCCGGAGACTATCGACAGGGCTATTTTTTTCTGATATTCTTCATCCTTAAGAAGCAGTGCCTCACCGGGATTTGACATAAATCCGCACTCAACCATAACAGCGGGAGTTTCTATTCTGTCTAGAAGAAAAATTTCACTGCCGCTCTTTTTGATTTTTCGTGTATTTTCAGGCTGAGTAAGATTTCTGATGCTGTCCTGGAGCTTCTGAGCAAGAATTTTACTGTTTTCATTATTAGGCGAATAAAAAACCTGTGCACCGCTGTATTTGCTCTGGGTAAAATAATTCTGATGTATGCTGATAAACAGCGAATCGGTATATCTCTCAGCAACGGCAAGGCGGTTATTAAGATCCGACACCTTTTTTTCACGCATAGTGTTGCAACCGTCAGAATAAATCAGCTCATCCTCATTTCGTATCATCACCGTGTTATAACCCATAGCCTTTAGCAGCGCATTAACCTTCAGGCTTATCTGAAGATTGATGTCCTTTTCGAGGGTACCGTCTGAGGATTGAGTGCCGCCGTCTTCGCCGCCGTGACCGGCATCAATTATCACAATAAAGTTGACTGCTTCATCCGATGTTACCGTAACTGCCGCCTGACTTTCGGTAAAAATCAGAAGAACGGCGGAAAAGCCTAAGAGAAATGCAAGACAGCCGCAAAAGAGAGCTTTTATTCTGAATGTGAGATAAATCGACCTTTTCATATTATCACCCGATAGATTTTATGAAAATACACTGTCGGTTATAACATCAATATTATCACATCACAGTTTTTTTGTAAATACGCTCTTTTGATACAGTCCCTTTTTTCGTACTCAAAAAGGTGCTCTCAAACTCAGAAAAGTTCAAAAGCACCTTGCTTATATCAACTTTACAAATAATTTACTCAGCTTCCAGTTCTTCTCTCTTTTCTCTGTTTGCAGTTACAATTGCAGTAACCTCATCCATAAATGAGCCGTGAAGTTTGAACTTGGTTGAGAAAATGATGAGTGAAATGAAGAACAGTGCAGCAGGAATTACGCAAAGCATAAGTGTGATTGCAAGCTTTGCCGTTTGTCCGTTCTGATTATGCAAAGCACCGTCGTACTTTGAAATTCCAAGACTGGCAAAAAGAATAATAGTCTGGAGTGTATAAGCCATTTTCTGAAGAAAGCCCTTCATAGAGAAGGTGATGGATTCAGCTCTGAAGCCCATTTTAACCTCACCGTAGTCAACAACGTCTGCAAGGAAAATAGTCTGAGCGATGAACATTGAAGCCATACCTATTGCGCAAATGCAGTAAAAAATATTCATTATCATAAGATTACCTGCAAAAGCACCGACTGAAATACCGACATATCCCATACCGGCAACAAGCAAGGATATCTGATATGCTTTGCGCTTTGAAAAGAATTTTGTCAGCATCGGAAGAAGAAGCAAACCTACAACAGAACCTACAGCCTGGAAGGTTGAAAATGTGGATTGCTTCTCAGTATCACCCACAACGACATCAAAGTAGTATGCTGCAACACCCGAAGTAAGATACCAGCCCGCATTTGAAATCATCGCAAAAATCATAAATACGATGAGCTGATCGTTTGTTTTTATTATGCTGAGAGCTTTTTTAAAGGAGAACTTTTCAGCTGCCTTGGTTGTGATTTTTTCTTTTGTTGTTGCAACTGACAAGGATGAGAAAATCACAAGTAAAACGGCACATACAATTGCACAGATAAGAAAGCTGTTGCTGTCATAGACCTTAACATTTTCTCCGTTCTCATTCAAAGCATAGGTCGCGCTGACCGCAGTCATAAGAATGGGGGCGCCGATTGAAACTATACCCTGACCTAAGCCGGAAAAAGCTCTGGCAACAGTTGAAATAAGGTTTCTCTCTTTCGGGTCACTTGTGAATGACGGCACCATTGACCAATATGGAATATCAGCAAGGGTATTTGTCATACCCCATGCCACATACATAACGGCAACATAAGCCATAAGAGCAATACCGGTCAGCTTCAAGGGGTTTGAAAAAAGTAACACAAGAACAACCGCATTGAGAAGCGAGCCCCTTAAAATCCAAGGTCTGTATTTACCCATTTTTGTATGGGTATTGTCTACAATAGTGCCCATCATAGGGTCATTTATACCGTCCCACAGTCTTGCAATAGGTGTAAGAATAAGCAAAAAAGCTGAACCCAGTCCAAGAACATCTGTCAGATATTTTGCAAGGAAAGAGTAAAACATACCGTAGCTCAGGTCCAGACCTATTGCACCGACGCCGTAGCCCAATTTACTTTTGATGTACTTTATAGAGTTCATAATACTCTCCTTTCTCATCAACATCATTTTTTGATAAAAAACATTTTATATCTGCTTCGCAAACAGCAACCTCCCGCCTCTGCGAACAAACACTAAAGCAATAATCTTTTATAAAAAAGGTTTTAAAAAACAGTCCAAAGGCCGAAAAATCATCCTCATAAAGTTTGGCTGAAAAATCATAGGAAGAAAGTCCGCCTGAAAGGCCTACACCCTTCTGCTTGAGCACCGACTCTTTTAAAGTCCAGAGCTTTGTAAAAAGTCTGTCCTGCTTTGTGCTTTCAAGCAGCAATACATCCTCAAAATCAGTGAAAAACCGTTTGGATATTTTAGGGTTAAACTCCTTGACAGCCTGAACGTCACAGCCTATTTCTGCGTATGAAACAGCACAAAAAACCATATCTGAGCTGTGACTCATATTAAAATGAAGATCGCTGTTTAAAATATACGGCTTTCCGTTTTCGTCGGAATCTATCAGAAAATTATCAACACCGAAATATTTGCTGAGAATATACTTGAGAAGAGCTCTTGCGCAAACCGAATCATTTCTGAGCTTTGCATCGGACTTTAACATGTGCGGCTTAATAAGCTCTTTAAGGATGACTGCTTCGTTTTCAGTCAGTGAAGATATATCCGAATAAACGGCTACAGTTCTATCTTTATCCATCGTTTTGTATTCTGTATGCCGTCAGGGTGTTTTTCATAAGCACTGCAATTGTCATCGGTCCGCAGCCGCCGGGAACGGGAGTAATGTATGAAGCCTTTTCTTTGACATTTTCAAAGTCAACATCGCCGCAAAGCTTACCGTTTTCATCACGGTTAATGCCAACATCTATAACAACAGCGCCGTCAGAAACCATATCGGCTGTTATAAATTTAGGTCTGCCCACTGCAGCAACAATTATATCCGCATTTTTTGTAAAGGAAGCAAGATTTTTTGTCTTTGAATGACAAACCGTAACCGTTGCACTCTTTTCTAGAAGCAGTGAAGCCATCGGCTTTCCGACAATGTTGCTTCTGCCGATTATTACGCAATTTTTACCGCACACGTCAATTCCGTAATACTCAAGTAAAAGCATAACGCCCTTGGGAGTACAAGCGGAAAAATTGTAGTCACCGAGCCACATTTTACCCACATTCTCGGCTCTGAAGCAGTCAACATCCTTTTCAGATGCTATTGCGTCAATAACCTTGCTTTCATCGATATGCTTTGGCAAAGGCAGCTGACAAAGTATTCCGTTAATTTCCTTGTTTTCATTCAGCTCTTTTATGAGAGAAAGAAGTTTTTCTTCCTTTGTATCTTCAGGTAAGGCGTATTCATAGGATTTTATGCCCGTAGCTTCACAAGCCCTCTTTTTGTTGTTTACATACACCCTTGATGCAGGGTCATTGCCGACAATTATAACTGCAAGCGATACGGATTTATCTTCCTGTGTGAGCTTTTCAACCTCAGTTTTGATCTGATTCTTGATAAAAGCCGAAACTTCTTTACCGTCAATAACATTATACATAACAATCACCTGTCAAAATATTCTCAGTTTTTATCTGCGTCAGATTCAGATGCCGCCTCAGTCGCTGCACCTTGCTTTTTCTGCTGGCTGAGAGCCTTTTTTTCCTCTTTTTTCTTTTCTCTCATAAGCTCTTTTTCGGTTTTAGGCGGGAAATAATCCACACCTTCAACAGGCATGGGGTTCTTTGTGTATTTTATGAGTAATGCAATCAGCAAAATTCCGCACACGAGCACAATAACAGCGGAAAGAAGCTGTGAAGCTCTGATTCCTGTGGAGCCTATATAAAGACTGTCTGATCTCAGACCTTCAACAACCATTCGTTCAAGCCCGTACCAAACGCCGTAGGTAAGGAAAAGCTGACCGCTGAACTTGCGGAACTTTTTCATAATTATGTAGAGCACAAAAAAGCCCAATATGCACCAAACGGACTCATAGAAAAATGTGGGGTGAACATAGAGATTATTTTCTAAAACATATTCTTTTACATTTTCAACATTCTCAAGACCGTAAAGAGGGCGGATTTCGTCCCTTGAAATATATTCTATAACCTTATCACTCATCATACCCCAATTGGCATTTGTGAATCCGCCGAATGCCTCCTGATTGGCATAATTGCCCCATCTGCCTATTCCCTGACCGATGAGAAGACTCATTCCTACCATATCAAGAAGATTATAGAAATTCAGCTTTTCAACCTTACAAACTATCCAAGCCGCTAAAATGCCGCCGATTATGCCGCCGTAAATCGCCAATCCGCCCTCCCAGATTTTCGGTATCTGAGAAAGATTTTGCGAATAGTAATCCCACTCAAAAGCAACATAGTAAAGTCTTGCGCAGATAATACCGCTGAAGGTTCCGTAAATAAGAACATCCACCATTTTATCGAGATTGATTTTCCACACATATGCTGTTCTTCCGCCGAAAAGTACGGCGAGAGTGAAACCGAAAGCAATAATTGCTCCGTACCACTTAACAGTAATGAAGCCTAAATCAAGCTCGCTGTTTACGGTAAATTCTTTTGCAATTCCTGCAAAGCGAACAAGTACACTGCTATCCATTTTCTTCCTCCTATATTACCAGGTCATCTGTGTAAGCGCTATCATAAAGGGCATTGTGATAACCGA
This sequence comes from Acutalibacteraceae bacterium, assembly GCA_045537485.1. GTDB lineage: Bacteria > Bacillota > Clostridia > Oscillospirales > Acutalibacteraceae > UBA6857. Next base: position 22,127 of record JAZSPQ010000092.1, read on the forward strand.
TATAAAGCTCACGAGAGCAACTGTTTTAGATGCCAGGGAAGCATCTCTTCCGTATTTTGAAGCAAACATAAAGGTATTATTTGCAGAAGGCACACAAGCTGTGATTATGCAGGCTGTAAGAAGCACTCCCTTTACACCACAAAGAAGATATATACCCATACAAACCAGAGGCAATACCAACAACTTAAAAACGGCGGTTAGATATATCTTCTTATCAAAAAGCATACTTTTCAGGTCGGTATGGCCAAGATAACAGCCAAAAATCAACATTGCAAGAGGGCTGTTAAGATTTGCAAGCATACCTATAGGCTCACTGAATACAACAGGCACATCAATTTTCAAAAGAAAAATAGGAAGTCCTATCGCCAGCGATATAAGACCGGGATTTGTGAGAAGATCTTTAAACCTGAACTTCTCCTTACTTTTGCTCATAACCGCTGCACCGTGTATAAAGTTGATTATATTATACACAACAACGCCGTTAGTACAGTAAAATACTCCTTCTGCGCCAAGCACCGCCTGAGCGAGGGGCAACGCCATAAAGCCCACGTTGCCGTAAATTGATGCAAATTTATAAATAGCATTGTTTTCATCTTTTTTGTTTCTGAAAAAGGGAAGATTGAGAACTATGGCAATAATGTGAGTTGCCGTTGCTATTGCAAATGATATAAAAAACTTTTTAACAGTATCCTCATTCATCTCAATTTTGATAAATGAGTTAATCAGTGTGCACGGAACTATTATATAAAGCAAAAAGTTGACCGTTGCCCTGGCTGTTTTTTCGGTGTAAAGCTTAGCCTTATCGCAGGCAAAGCCGATAAATACCATTACATAGAGAATTGACACCTGAGTAGCAGCCGAAATCAGATAATCTAAAAACAAAATTCACACTTCCTTTTGCTTTTATTCAACTTCCTGCTTCTTATTAAGACTGAAAATCAGTGCAGTTGCAAAAACTCCAAAAGCAAAATCAGCAAGAATAAAGGGGTGGTCAGGATTGATATATTCCGAACCGTTTATGAAAGTGAATACAAGTCGTGGGCAATTTAATGTAAGTGCTACAAGTGCACCGGACAGACCAAAGCCTGTTAACCGCCAGGAAAAACCTGTTGAATTGACACCCGAGACCACTTGTGCAAGAGCCATAAAGAACAGTACAGAAAAGGAAAGCATTATAAGCTCAAGAAAAAGATCCGAAACCTCAATAAAGCTGATTTGTCTTATAAATCTGTGAACAAGACGAATTGAAGCCCAACCCACAGGTGCAAGGGCAAGGATTTTAAATCTTGTTGCCTTCTGAGTACCCTTGAGAAAATCAAAAGCAAGAATTACAACATAAATCATCGCAAAAAAAGCAAAAATGCTCTGAAAAAAATTAGTTAAAAAGCCGGAAGCTATCATTCCTCTTATGCCTGCACCTGAATTTGCACTGCCGAGGGAAGCTGTTGAACTGAAAAATGAGCTTACCCAATCGAGCAGCAGAGCTATGGCAAAGAATATACCCGTTGCACCTGTAGCGGTATCGTTTATTTCTTCAGGCTGATGATTTTCAGTATCCTTACTGAGATATGAAATCAGACAAAAAGCAATGCAGCAACCGAAAATAATCAGGTAAAGCAATATCATAAGCCACCCTGCTCCGGTGTTGAAACCCGTTGCCGGCTCAATAAATTTCAATATCTGAAAGCTTCTTATAGCAACAGCCGAAAGCAATGCAAGCAAAAACACTGTCAGCAACGGCTTGGTTTTAATGCCTGAAAGACTGTTTTTAATCTTCATAAGATTTAATCCTCCTGATAGAGTCGCTGGTCGGAAGGTACATATACCTCTGAGGAATTGTAATTTTCAATTCTTTCATCCATCGGTACATACTTCTTGGGAAGGGCGATATTCTTATATGCAGGTCTGATTATCTTACCGCCGGTAAGAAGCTCCTCAAGCCTGTGAGCAGCCCAACCTGCAACTCTTGCAGTTGCAAAAAGCGGTGTGAACAAATCCTGAGGAATACCGAGCATATTATATATAAGGCCGGAATAAAGGTCCACATTAGCACACATAGTCTTATTTTTGCCCTTTACTTTCCTGAACACCTCAGGTGTGAGCCGCTCTATAGCGTTAATAAGCTCATAATCATCTTCAAAACCGTTTTTATAGGCAAATTCTTTGGCTTTACGCTTAAGAATAACTGCACGGGGATCTGAAAGAGTATATACAGCGTGTCCCATACCGTAAACAAGACCAGAGCCGTCGCCTGCCTGCTTTCTTATGATTTTTTCGAGATAAGCGAAAAGCTGAGCTTCGTCCTTTGTGTTTTCAACATTAGCCTTAATATCTTCAAGCATCTTTGTTACCTTGATATTGGCTCCACCGTGGCGTGAACCCTTAAGTGAACCGATTGAAGCGGCAAATGCAGAATAGGTATCCGTACCGCTGGAGGTAAGAACTCTGTTTGCAAAAGTTGAATTGTTACCGCCGCCGTGCTCAGCGTGAAGTATAAGACAGATGTCAAGAAGCTTAGCTTCCTCGTCTGTATACTTTTTATCGGATCTTATTGACCTGAGGATGGTTTCAGCAGTGGAAAGATCCTTCTTTTCGGGATGAAAATACATACTCTTGCCGTAATATTTCATTCTCTTAACCTGATATGCATAACATACCATAACAGGAATCTGCGCAATGATCTGCACTGACTGACGAAGAACATTCTCAACTGAAATATCATCCGGATTTTCATCAAAGGAATAGGAAACAAGTATACATCTCGCCAGCTTGTTCATTATGTCAATCGATGCATTTGTCATAAGCACATCTTCAATATAAGTTCTCGGAAGCTGTCTGCAATCACTGATAATACTTTTGAAAAGCTCAACCTGATTTTTTGTGGGCAGAGAACCGAAAAGAAGAAGATAAACAACCTCTTCGTATCCGAACCGATTTTCCTTTTCGCAAGCATCAATAATATCATTTATGTTTATACCTCTGTATTTCAAAACACCGTGTTTAGGAACTCTTTCACCGTCTTCGATATAATAGCCGTCAACAGAGCAGATATTTGTAAGGCCTGCCATTACACCGGTACCATCGGGATTTCTCAGACCTCTTTTAACGCCGTATTTCCAAAAATCGTCTAAATCTATCTTGCTTTTTCTTTGAATCTTTTCACTCATTACTGCAAGCAATTCAGGAGAAATAGGATCAATTTTATCGAGCATAAACTTACCTCCTAATATAGTAATTTACAGTTATTCCATTATAATGCATTTCATTATATTTTATAACATAGACTTTATATTGTCAAGTTAAATAAATAAACATTAAACAACAAATTATAAAGGAAGGTCATACTATGAAAAACTATATACTGTGCGCTCTGTTTATATTTTTCCTTATTGCGTTCCTGCCCTTTATCGGCCTGATTTTTACCGACAGAGACAAAGGCGAAGAAACTTTGCTGAGCTATACAGTGGGTGAAAATGAGTCGGCACAGGAAATAACGGAAGATAAAGTCCGTGTACTTCAGGTGTCAACTGGCAAAGTGCTCAATCTCGATATGACGGAGTATCTTATCGGCGCTGTTGCCGGAGAAATGCCTGCTTCCTTCAGCGATGAAGCACTTAAGGCACAGGCTGTCGCCTGCTATACATACGTTAAATGGATAATGCATAACAGCGATAACGCCCCAAACGAATTCAGCGATATATCCGATGACAGCAGTATTCATCAGGGGTATATGAGCAAAGAACAGCTGGAGGAACGTTGGGGTAACAAATACAATAAATATTACAGCAAAATCGAAAAAGCTGTTAACAGCGTAAAAAACGAATACATAAGCTATAACGGCGAACCGATTTTAGCGGTATTTCACGGCCTTTCCGCAGGTCAAACAAACAGCAGTGAGGATGTATGGGCCAATTCATATCCATATCTTGTCAGTGTTGATGCACCGGGAGACAAGCTCAGTGCAGACCTTATTTCTCTTAACAGCTTTACATACGGCGAATTCACAGCTCTCGCCAAAGAAAAAATAGGTATTTCTGACGACTCGGTTTCCCAAAGTGACCCGATTACCGTTATTTCTTCAACGGACAGCGGATATGTAAAAGAGGCAAAAATCGGAGACAAAACGCTCAGCGGTACAGATATAAGAAGCGCTTTTTCACTGAAAAGTCCTAACTTTGAAATTGAAGCGACAGATTCAGAGATTATATTCACTGTTTACGGCAAGGGTCACGGTCTCGGGATGAGTCAGTACAGCGCTGATTTTATGGCTCGTCAGGGCTCCGATTACAAAGAAATACTGTTGCATTTTTACCCGGGCACTCAAATATTAAAAGAATAAATATTTACAAATCCGCATTTTGACTGTATAATAACCAAGAACGGAAAAAGGAGAGATGTTCCATGTTTGTGAGAGTTAACAGCATAGGTCTTTTCGGCATGAAAAGCTTTGGCGTGGGCGTTGAAGCTTCAATCGAAAACGGTATGCCCAGAATTGATGTTGTCGGTCTGCCCGATGCGGCGGTAAGCGAATCAAAGGACCGTGTAAGATCTGCGATGAAAAACAGCGGATTTAAATATCCCGACAGAAGAATAACCGTTAATCTTACCCCTGCGGATATAAGAAAGGAAGGTCCTGTATACGACCTTCCGATTATGATTGCTTTGCTGATAGCCTCGGGCCAGCTGAGCTGCGATATCAAAAAATCTGCCTTTATCGGTGAGCTTTCACTCAGCGGGAAGGTCAGAAATCTGAAAGGCACTCTGCCGATGGTCATTAAGGCAAGGGAACTCGGCATCAAGGAAATCTATGTTCCTGCCGGCAATTCCTGCGAATGCTGTGTTGTGAATGATATTGACATATATCCGGTTCAGAGTGTTAAGCAGCTGCATGAGCATCTGACAGGCGGAAAGAAAATAAAAAAACTCACCCGTGAGTTATATTTTGAATACACCCGTCCTATTGAGTACACTCCCGATTTCAGCGATGTAAAAGGTCAGTACCAGGCTAAGCGTGCTCTCGAAATTGCAGCAGCAGGCGGACATAACGTTCTTATGATCGGCCCGCCGGGCTCAGGTAAAAGTATGCTTGCAAAGCGCATTCCCTCAATTTTGCCCGATATGACCTTTGAAGAAAGCCTTGAAGTTACTAAAATACACTCAATAGCAGGCTTTTTGCCCGACAATGTTTCTCTTATCAAATCAAGGCCCTTCCGTTCACCCCACCATACAATTTCAACCGCAGGCCTTTCCGGTGGCGGACGAATTCCGGGCCCCGGTGAGCTAAGTCTTGCGCATCACGGTGTTCTGTTTTTGGATGAGCTTCCGGAATTTCAGAAAACTACCATGGAAACTATGCGCCAGCCTATTGAGGACGGTAAAATCACTATCTCAAGAGTTTCCGGTACACTGACATATCCTTGCGAGGTTATGCTCGTATGCGCTATGAATCCGTGCCCTTGCGGGTATTACGGTCACCCCACAAGAAAATGCAGCTGTCCGAGCGGAGCGGCTGCAAAGTATCTCTCAAAGGTCAGCGGTCCCCTGCTTGACAGACTTGATATTCACATTGAAGTGCCTCAGGTTGATTTTGAAAAGCTCTCGGACAATAAGCCGTCTGAACCGTCGGCTGAGATTAAGAAGCGTGTTAATAAAGCGAGACAGATTCAGAATAAGAGGTTTGAAGGGACACAGGTCACCTGCAACGCAAAAATGCCACCGTCAATGACAAGGAAATACTGTGAGCTTGATGAACGTTCAAAAGCCACATTGGAAAAATGCTTCACATCCCTTGACATGTCAGCAAGAGCCTATGATAAAATTTTAAAAATCGCAAGAACCATTGCCGATCTTGAAGGCAAAGAAAACATCGAGCTTGAACACATAACAGAAGCTGTGCAATACAGAGCTCTTGACAGAAAATTCTGGGGCACAAAATAATACTTTTGGAAAAACACACTGTTTACCTTCTCTCAAAGAATGGCCCCCCCATAACCACATATAAAAACAGGGCAACAATCAAATGTAGCCCTGTTTCTGTATTATTTAGCCTTTGCGGTTTCGACTTCTTTTGTCTGAACCTTCGAGTCAAAATCAAAATCGAACTTATATTTGCCCTTATGTCTGTAAGGATAAATATGAATAGCAATGAATCCAACCGCAGCACCCGCAATATTAAGAATCATATCCCCCATTATATCCATAATTGCCCAACGTTCAGGCACCAGCGGATCAAAGAGAGTCTGCTCTTTCGGAGTACCCTCAGCGAGCAAAAATGACCAATGCTGTGCATCACCCGGATATTCACCCATCATTCCTGCAACCTGATCAAAAACAAATTCAAAAGCCTCCCAAAGAGTTGAGCCGATAAATGAAAATCCGATTGCAGCAAAAAGAATCATATTAAGTGATGCATTCTTCTTTTCTCTTTTAATGAGTGCGCAGGCAAGCTCATAACCGAAATATACACAAATGACACTGCCTGTAAAATGAAGGAATGAATCAAGAAAACGTGAATCATAATAGAGATTCAGAAACTTTCCGCCAAAAGAAGCAGCGAAAATACCGGGTATAAACACTGACTGGAAGCCGGGAGTAACAAATCTGAAGGTGCTCTTTTCAGGGAAGAGCATAAAGACCTCCCAAACAAACATGCAAAGGAAATTTGCACCGACCTGTAACGGATCGGTAATGTCGAAAGGCTTTTTAAAGAAGCCTGCGACAAATGCGTAAATCATAAGGATTCTGAAAATCCACCAGAAAATAAAAGTGCGGGTTGAACAGCCTTCTCTGAGGCGAGTAATGTAATTTTTCATTTAGTAATATCCATCCATTTTTAATTAAATTATTTTAATGCAACAAATAAATCCTTCAGCAGCATACGGGTTCAAGAAGGAACACCGAAAATGCAATCATAAACTGACCTATGTAGTACGTTGCGTGATTAAGCACAAAGTTGACAGGTGTGTTCCTATCCTGCTTGATTGCAAAATACATCGGTGAAAGAATAACATCGGAAAGAAGGAATAAGGCAGCTCCGATTGTAAATACCAGATATGCAATCTGACGTGTTTTTATGTACGCCCAGAATGCCGTACCGAGCATTGTGCCTAAAATAAGACAATAAACGGTAACTATGGCAAAAAACTTGCCGTATTTCTGCTTGGTAGGCTTTTCGAGAGCAAGGTTAACAACAGTCACAATGACACCTATTACAACGGGTACAAGCATATCCTTGAAGCTGAATTTTGCCTGTGTATACATAGCACCCATATAGAAGAAATGTCCTATACCGAAGGAAATAAAGCCCATATTGAGGTATTGGTCATTATGCTGAGGATAAAGCCATTTCTGATCAAGATAAATATCACCCATAAGACCGAAAACGCCGCCCATTACAATCGGAAGTGAATATTTCCACAAGTCGGGATAATCGGAATTGCAGAAGGTTGCGGTGACAGCTGTTAAAAGAAAGAATATACTTGTTAAACTCTTGATACAAACGCCTAAAACACTTCTTTGTTTATGACACTTGATCATAAATAATATAAGAAAAACTGCGCCTAATGCTAACGAAATATAGGTTAACATGATATTTTCCCCCTCAAAATATTATTCCTCTACTGTTATTCCTCTCTCTTTTCTTGACGCGGCAAGTTCTTCAATAACCTGCTGTTTCTTTGCGCCTGAAAGCTTATAGAAGAACATAGGAATTGCACAAAGAAGCATACTTACACCGGGTACGATAGTTACGAGCGAGAACATAGCAAAACGCTGATTGATAGCAAGATCCGTTGCTGCAACAACAGCCTCAGAACTGAGCATATTTTCAGGCTCAAGACCTATAAGCATATACATCACAACAATGCCTGAGGTCGCAAAAGCATTACCGATTTTATTGATGAAGCCCTGACAAGCCGCACCGAGACCGTTATCTCTGAAGCCTGTTTTAAGCTCCATATAGTCAAGACAGTCGCAAATCATTGCAAAGCAAATAGTGTTTATAACGCCCAAGGGTATGCATGAAATGAGAATGAAGGGTATGCATATATAAAGATTCATTGTGAACCAACCGATTACAGTTGTAAATATGCTGGAAACAAAGCCCAAAAGACAGGTTGTGATAACAATTTTCTTATAGTCAAATTTCTTCATAAGCTTAGGCATAAAGAGTGTTGCACCGAAAAGACCGACGATAGCACTTATCTGGAAAATAGTCTTAACCGTTGAAACGCTCGACTCAATAGCCGCAATACGCTCTGCTTCATTGAGTGTTTCAAGATCGGGGCCGATATAGAATGCATATCTTGCAACATGAACAGCTGCAGCCTGAACCATATATCTGCCGCTTGAGAGAACGCCCATAAGAAGAACCAGAATGAGAGGCTTACAGGTGAATATACGTTTGAGCTGCGAAGGCTCACCGGGCTCACGCTTTCTGACAGGGATAACAACTCTTTCCTTTAAGCCGAAGTAGGCTCTTGAATAAAGAGCTATACCGAGAACGACAGTTACAATCGCCATGATAAAATACTTCGTCTTCTGAAGCTCAAGAGCATCGGTTGTGCCCTCTTCACCGGAATTCTTAACAACAGCCGAAAGAATAAGACCTATAACCAGGAACATAACCTCAGGCAGAGCTGAGCCGATACTGTTAAAAATCTTGCTGATTGAAATAACTGAGCTTCTTTCCTTTGAATCGGGAGTCATAACATTGGGAAGACCCCAGAAGGAAACGTCACCAACAGTATAAATCATACCCCACAGAACATATACAACTGCAGAGTAAATCGTTAACTCCTTCTTAGGCAGATCGGGGCTAAGATACATAAGCAGAGTCATAATTCCTATAGGAATCAGTGAGAAAAGAATAAAAGGTCTCATCTTGCCGCGTTTGGTCTGAGTGCGGTCAACTATCATACCCATCATCGGGTCGTTAATTGCGTCCCAAACTCTGGCCAAAAGCATAAGAAGAAGCACGAACATTGGAGCCAACTGCAAAACATTCAAGTAATAGTCACTGATGTAACTGGACATAAGGGCATAAATCATACCCTGTCCCATACCTGCAACACAGAAAGCCGTTAATTCTTTTTTGGGTACATATTTCTTTTCTTGCATAATATACCTCCATTTGTACCAAATTTAATATATTGTAACATATTTTTTACCTTTTTCGACATCTTTTTAAACTTTTTATGTATTTATATATGTAGAAAAAAACAACTGTATTTTGTGCTATTTGCCAAAAGTTGGTCAGTAAGTTGAAAAAGCTCCGAAAATAATATATTATAGAGTTGATTAAACAGAAAGGCCGGTGTTCATTATGAGTAACGCAACCGAATACTTCTCCAATACTTTTTCATGGCATTCCGACAGTAAAACAGCCGAGGAATACGTAATCGTCAAAAACGATGTCAGATTATCGATCCTGAGTGACAGACTTCTGCGTGTTGAAGTGGACAGTGAAGGGGTTTTTACCGACGAGCCCACTCAGACGGTAATAAACAGAAGCTTTGCAAAACCGAAAATACGCACTGTTGAAGACGGCGATGTTGTTATCATTATGACAACAAAAACAATTTACAGATATGACACAGCCGCACACAAAATGATCGGTATTTCCTTAAAAGGCGGAAAAAACCTGACCGAATATAACAAAGGAAATCTCAAAGGTACATACCGAACTCTTGACCAGACAACCGGAGCTATTGCTCTCGGCGACGGAATTATGTCGACCGACGGTGTTGCTGTTATTGACGACACAAACGCACTTATCCTGAAGCCTGACGGAACCATTGCCGAAAGACGCAAAACAGAAAAGGACGAATATTATTTCTGCTATAATCACGATTACAGAGCCGCTTTGCGTGACTTTTTCAGCCTTTGCGGCGAAACACCCCTTGTCCCCCGCTTCTGCTTAGGTAACTGGTGGAGCAGGTATAAGGCATATACTCAGCAAGAGTATGTTGACCTTATGGAAAAATTTCTTGAAAAAGAAATTCCTATCACCGTTGCCACAATAGATATGGACTGGTACTGGGTAGATGTTAAAAACCGTTTCGGTAAATGCGGAAGCAAAAAATCAATCATTCCCGGCAGAACGGATTTTGTTTTGCAGGGTGACGGCTGGACAGGCTATAGCTGGAACACTGAGCTTTTCCCTGACTATAAGGGATTTTTGAATTGGCTTCACGAAAAGAATTTCAAAGTCACAATGAATCTGCATCCCGCTCAGGGCGTACGCTTCTTTGAAGATATGTATAAGGAAATGGCTGAGTTTATGGGTATCGACCCTGAAAGCAAAAAGAGGGTTGAATTTGATATAACTGACCCTCAATTCATCGATGCATATTTCAATATACTTCACAAGCCCTATGAAAAAGACGGTGTTGACTTCTGGTGGATCGATTGGCAACAGGGCAAAAACTCAAAAATTAAAAACCTCGATCCTCTTTGGGCTCTTAATCACTATCATACCTTGGTTGACAGAGATGCCGAAAACAAGCGTCCGCTCATTCTGTCAAGATTCGCAGAAGTCGGCTCACACAGATACCCTCTCGGCTTCTCCGGCGATACTAAAATATGTTGGGAATGTCTTGACTTCCAACCCTATTTTACAAACACAGCAACAAACATCGGCTACACCTGGTGGAGCCATGATATCGGCGGCCATCATATGGGCTCAAAGGATGACGAGCTCTACACACGATGGGTACAGTACGGTCTTTACAGCCCCATTATGCGACTTCATTCAACAAGCAATGAATTTATGGGCAAGGAACCGTGGAAGCATGAATACGCAGCAGAGAAAATTGCAACCGACTGTCTGAGAGAAAGGCATACTCTTATCCCCTATATCTATTCTATGAACTATCGCACTCATAAAGACTGCATTGCTCTTTGTGAGCCAATGTATTACGCTCATCCCGAAGAGGAAAATGCATACAAGGTTAAAAATCAGTATTATTTCGGTTCTGAGCTTATTGTTGCACCTATAACAACAAAGCTTAATCCGAAAACCAACCTTACAAGTGTAGACGTATGGCTTCCCGAAGGCAGATGGACCGACATTTATACAGGTTCAATCTATCAAGGCGGCAGAAAAATCAGAATGTTCAGAGGTATTGAGAACATTCCCGTACTGGCGAAGGAAGGTGCTGTCATACCTGTCGGAGTAAACGACAGAGATAACGACTGGACTAACCCCAAGGATATGAATATACGCATTTTCCGTGGTAATAACAGCTTCAATCTTTACGAGGATGACGGCGAAACCAATGCCTACAGAGAAGGAAACTTTGCAATAACAAAATATGCTGTTCAGGAAACAGAGGATAAGTTAACATTCACTGTTTCTCCTGCAGAAGGAAATTGCAGCTCGCTGCCGAAAAAGAGAAATTACTGTTTTATCTTTGAGGATATTTCCGACGCTGAAATAAGCCTGACTGTCAACGGTAAAGAAGCAAACTTCGATGCAGCAAGAAAAAACGGAAAGATTTATGTTACAATCAAAGGCGTTACTCCCAAGTCAGAGGTCATTATCAGCCTCAATGACGTAAAAGCAAGATTGAATAAAGACAAAAAGGAGCAGATCATTGAGCTTATTACAAAATATCAGCTCAGCGTTAACTATAAGCTTGTTAAATTCTCAAAATTCCTTAAAAATGTTGAAGGTAAGGTTCCCTCTTGCGATGCTTGCCTGATTGAGCCCATAATTGAAGTTCAGGAAATGCTTTAATCTCTCAGCACTCTGCAGATTTTTTCTGCGGAGTGCTTTTTATCTTACAAACACAAAATATACATAGACATTCATTCAAGTATATGATATAATCTAACCTATAAAGCAAAATGAGGTAAACAATATGAATATTGCAAATAAACTTACACTGTTCCGTGTGGCATTGGTGCCATTCTTTGTGCTCTTTATGCTGACAAACTTCACACCGTATAACCGTTGGATTGCCTTCGCAATTTTCCTGATTGCCACAATCACAGACAAGCTTGACGGAACAATAGCAAGAAAATATAATATGATCACGGATTTCGGTAAGTTTATGGACCCTATAGCCGACAAACTGTTAGTAAGCTCCGCACTGATTTGTCTTACAGGTACAGGAGAAATACCCGTTTGGGCAACTATCGTTATAATTGCCCGTGAGTTTGCAATCAGCGGAATCAGACTTGTTGCCGCTGACAACGGTACCGCTATAGCAGCCTCTTGGTGGGGAAAAATCAAAACCATAGCTCAGATGGGTATGATTATTATAATTCTCACAGACCTGGATGCTCTTCGCTTGCCCGGTCAGATAATTATGTATGTTGCCATTGTTCTGACTGTCATCTCTGCAGTAGAATACATTATAAAAAACAGAAAGGTTATTGCTTTTGGCTCAAAATAACATAAAATTGAAAGGATTATCACAGGGTGAAAGCTTATGCATCTTTTAGAAATCAATAAAAACAACTACATTGGACAGGCAGACCCTTACATTCTTGAAAGCGGCGGAAGATTCTACATCTATGTTACAGGCCACGATGCGGTTTATGCCTATGAGTCTGACAATTTATTTGAAGGATGGAAATATCACGGTCAGGTTATGACAATGGAAGGTCACGACTCCTTCTGGGCTCCAAGTGTTATAGAGCTTGACGGTAAGTTTTATATGTATAATTCCATAGAAATTTACAACGATACACCTGATAAGGGCGGTCACAGAGGTGCTATGCACGTCAGTGTTTCCGAAAGCCCTCTCGGTCCCTTTACCGACACAAAACAAATATTGCATCCGTTTTCTATAGACTCCCACATTGTAAAAAATGAGTCCGGTCTTTTTCTCTTTTATTCTGCAAACAGATTTGAGGGTGAAAGAATAGGAACCTGCATTTATGTTGACAGAATGCTTGACCCCTTCACTCCCGAAGGCAAGCCTGTACTCGTTGTTGAGCCTACTCTCGATGAGGATATATACCGCAGGGACAGATATAAAAAAGGGCAGCATTGGCACACCATTGAAGGTGCTTTCTATTTTAAAGAGGGCGACTGGCAATATGTTATGTATTCGGGCAACTGCTTCGAGCAGCCGACCTATTATGTGGGATATGCAAGAGCAAAAACCGATGAAACGGATCTGACAAAAATAAAGTTTGAAAAGCACCCCGATGACAATACATACTCCCCTGTTCTTGCCGCCAATGACTTTGAAGAGGGCACCGGACACCACTCTATGATCAAGCACAACGGTCAGTGGTATGCCATATATCACGCAAGAGACTATGATAACGGTCTTGGAGCGAATGCTTTTGATGCAAGAAACGCACGAATTTGTAAGCTTCACGTCAAAGACGGAATTATTACTGCGGAACGATACAAAGATAAGCTATAAATTGAAAAAACGACAGTCTTCAGATGAAGATTGTCGTTTTTTTGTCTATGGGCTACAAAAAAGATATTTTTGCAGTTTTTGCGTATGAATTCGAACTCTCACAAAAGATTTGAATATCATCTCTCGTCCGTCTGCCTATGCCTGGGTGTTCGACTTTCAATGGTGTCGTTACTTGGGAATGCTCGAAAGATTGATCTTTTCAAGTGCAATAATTTTTTGAATCGCATCGGCAATATCATTTCTCACTGTTTCGTTTTCATCCTTCTTACTTGCATTCTCAATATAAACTGTGCTTTCAACAAGTTCAAAGGTGGCATAGTAAATGACATTCTTACCACTGGTGAAATATCCTGCATTAACAGAAACACCATTCACATCCGATGCCATTTCCTCTCCTTCGATGACAAGATCGCTGATGTTTACACCGGGAGCAGATACAAGCAGTTTCATATCGCCATACTTACCTTCAATACCAAGGATACTGTTATCCTCGTTATTGAAAAGAGCATAACCAGTTACAGGCAAATCGCCGAACAGATTTGAGATTTCATCCTCAGTCAGATCCCTCGTACTGATCTCAAATGCGATATCAAACTGTGCGACACCGCCATCTGACTTAACAAAGTTGATCTTGCTTCCGTTGTCCAATGTTGCAATTTGCTCATTGCCTCCGAACAGTCCACTCTGGAATGCACCAATTCCAATAACGGCTACGAGTGCAAGGCAAGCTGCAATCGCACCCCATTTCATCCAAACAGGACGACGAACAGCTTTTGCTTCGCCGCTATAGGCAGTTGCTTCATTGACGTATTTCTGATCGATACTCCCGATAGTTTCAGAAATTCTGTTTTTTCTCATAAAGATACTCCTTCCTTAATCAAGTGCTTTCTCAGCTTTTCCCGTGTGCGAGAAAGCCGAACCGAAACATTATGGTTGCTTGTATGAAAGAGTTCCGCAAGCTCCGAGATCGAATCCGAATGCCAATAACGGCGAACAAACATAATTCTGTTTTCCTTGTCCAGAGTTGCAAGAAATTCATCAATGATTCGAGCAACCTCGCCGGCATGGAATTCATCCTCAACAGAGGTGGAAGCCGGGAAACAGTTTTCCAGTTCGTCAAGTGCGACATCGTAGATACTATTTCGTTTTGCTGCGGTATTTGCGTGATACTTTTTAATAGCAAGATTACGAACGATACGACAAATATAACTCAAAAGCGGATTTGGTTTTTGAGGCGGTATTGTATTCCACACTCCGAGATATGCGTCGTTTACGCATTCTTCGGTATCCTGCCGATTATTCAGTATGTTGTTTGCTACTCTTGTGCATACAGAGCCGTACTTATTCGATAGTTCAATGATTGCCTGCTCTGAGCGCTCATAGAACAACTCAATTATTTTACTATCGTCCAAACTACTCACCATCCTCGTATAATAAAGTAGTAGTTATTAGTGTCCCTCTCCAAGGACAATATGCTACACTGTAAGTGGTGCTGTGGATTGGTTTCACCGTCCTACCGCTATGACGGTTAACGAAAGGCTCCAACCACAGACCTTTGCAGTATTGTTAATCAGTTAGATACCGCCTGACGGTTTATTTAGAACGAGGTTACAAGAGCAAAGCACCCTGTGGATAACAGCATCGAAAATAAATCTATCGGAGGTATAATATGATTTTTGTTGGAATTGATGTTGCTAAGGACAAGCACGACTGTTTTATCATTAGTTCAGAAGGTGAAGTCCTTGCAGATGTTTTTACTGTTTCTAACAGTAAAGAGGGTTTTGAAGTTTTGCTTCAAACAATCAATACCTGTGCAGGTATTGACGGCGGCAAAATAAAAGTAGGACTTGAGGCAACCGGACATTACAGTTACAACATTCTTGGATTTCTTCTTGACAAAGATCTACCCACCTATGTCATAAATCCGTTGCATACCAACCTTTTCCGTAAGAGCCAAAGTCTTAGAAAAACTAAAACCGACCGTGTGGATGCAAGAACAATTGCTTCTATGCTAATGTCTGATGTGAGCCTCAAGCCCTACACAAACATAGCATACCACAATTCAGAACTAAAGTCACTAACACGATACAGATTTGATAAAATTAAAGAGCGTTCAGTATTAAAAACCTCGGTAACTCGGCTTGTAAACATACTGTTTCCTGAATTGGAAAAGTTGTTCCCGACCTTGCATACTTCATCTTCCTATGCACTTCTTAGTGAATTGCCTAGTGCGAAACAAATAGCAGAAGTTCATCTTACACACCTTACCAAGTTGATTTACACTGCATCTAAAGGTCATTATACGAAAGATAAAGCAATTCAAATCCGTGAGGCAGCTCGCAATTCTATCGGGACATATATGCCTGCTAAAACTCTTGAGCTAAAGCACACAATCAAACTTATTCGTGAATTTGATAATGAAATCAAAGAAATCGAAGAAGCCATTGAAACAATAATGAACAAAATCAATTCTCCTATAACTACAATTCCGGGTATCGGAATGAATATGGCAGCTATGATTATTGCTGAAATCGGTGACTTTGATAACTTTGATTCACCAGATAAAATTTTAGCTTTTGCAGGTCTTTCACCATCTACATATCAATCAGGTCAACTGAAGAACTGTTATGCCCATATGGAAAAACGTGGCTCTCGTTATTTGCGTTATGCCCTTTTTAATGTCACCAAGTTTGTTTGTAGGTGGTGTCCTGTATTTGCTGATTATCTTACAAAAAAGCGAGCAGAGGGTAAACATTACAATGTTGCTATTTCTCATGCTACTAAAAAGTTAGTTCGTCTTATCTTTGCTTTACAGAAATCTGGACAACCTTACATCGCTATAGCTTAAATTCTTCTATTCTTTAAAACTTGGCGTCGCTGACGTCTGTTTTGTTATGCCTTTTTTATCGCCACAACAATTCATAACATTTTTTACTTTTGCTATTGACTTTTAATAGTTAGTCTTTC
>JAZSPQ010000071.1:0-26531 GCA_045537485.1 Acutalibacteraceae bacterium
GCTCGTTAACGGCACCGACATCAAGGACGTATACGAAATCGACGATATCGTCTTCGAGGTTGATAATAAGTCCCTTACAAACCGTCCCGACCTTTGGGGTCATTACGGTATCGCAAGAGAATTTGCCGCTATTGCAGGCAGACCTCTCAAGCCCCTTGAAACCGTTGACCTTAAGAAGTACGAAAACCTTCCCAAGCTCGATATGAAGATTGAGGATCCCCTCTGTCAGAGATACTCCTGCCTTCAGGTCGAAAATATCACAAAGAATGTCAGCCCCGTAAATATGAGAATCAGACTTTTCTATTGCGGTATGAGAGGCATCAACCTTCTCGCTGACCTTACAAACTACCTTATGCTTGAAATGGGTCAGCCCATGCACGCTTTCGACTCAAGAAAGGTTGAAAAGCTCCGCATCAAGCGCTTCGATGCTCCCTTCACCTTCACTACTCTTGACGGTGTTGACAGAAATATTGACGAAAATACCCTTATGATCTGTAACGGCGACACTCCCGTTGCTATCGCGGGTATTATGGGCGGTCTTGACAGTGAAATCGTTGAGGATACCACAAGACTTACTCTTGAAAGTGCTACCTTCGACGCAGTTTCTATCAGAAAGTCAACAGTGCGTCTCGCACACCGTACTGACGCTTCTCAGCGTTATGAAAAGTGCCTTGACCCTGCTATGACAGTACCTGCTATTGCTCGCTTCGTCAAGCTTCTTACCGATATCGACAGCGGTGTTGAGGTTGTTTCCTCACTTACAGACGAGGAGGCATTCAAGTACGATACAGTAACTCTCAGCTTTGACAAATCCTTCGTTGACCGTTACACAGGTATCGAAATCGGCAACGATACAATCGTAAATACTCTCGAATCTCTCGGCTTCGGTGTTGAACTCGAAAATGATGCCTTCACTGTAACTGTACCCTCATGGAGAGCAACAAAGGATGTTACAATCAAGGCTGACATCATCGAAGAAATCACACGTATCTACGGCTACGATAACTTCGATATCCACACAACACAGAGCCCCGTTTATCCCGTACGTCCTGCAGAGGAAAAGACAGTTGAGGACAGAATCAAGGATATGCTTGTTAAGCGCTTCTCACTTCACGAGGCACATTCATACGTATGGATGTACTACGATGAATGCAAGGCTCTCGGTATTGAAATCGAGGATAACATCAAGCTTGTCAGCGCAACCAACCCCAACATTGAAACTATCAGAAAGTCAATTATTCCCACACAGCTTTGTCAGGTCAAGATAAACAACACCTACGCTCCCGATTTCGGTATTTTTGAGGTAGGCAGAGTTGTTGAAGGCCTCAGAGAAGACGGACTTTGCAACGAAAGAAAGAAGCTTGCAATCACACTTTTCTCAAAAACAAAGTCAATGGAAGCTCTTTACTTTGAGCTTCGTGACATTCTTGCAACAATAACAGGCGACCTTCGTCACCGTGACCTTTCCTATAAGGCTGTTGAAGCCGCTCACAACTACGAGCATCCTAGAAATCTCAATGCTATCATTCTTGAAGGCAAGGAAATCGGTAAAATCGGTATCGTTCATCCCGTTGTTTCAAAGAAGGTTGATAAGAAGGCAAACATCGTCTTTGCTGAAATCGATGTAACAGATTTTGCAGATACAGTTGCAGGCGAAATCAAGTACGAAGAACCCTCGAAGTTCCCCGGTATTGAAATCGACCTTTCATTTGTTACAGAAAAGTATGCTCCCGTGGGTGAAGCAATAAAGAATGCAAACTGCTCACTTATCAAGGGCGCAGAGGTAGTTGACCTTTACCGTGACGAAAACGGCAAGTCAATCACCGTAAGAATTTACTTCGCACATCCCGAAAAGACCCTTACAAGAGAAGAGGTTATGAATGTTGTAAACGGCATTATCGACGACCTCGCTTCAAAGGGAATTGAGCTGAAAAAGTAATTCGCAATTCGCAATTCGCAATGCGCAATCGCGGGGAAAGGAGCGTAAAATGAAAGCTCCGTCCCGCCCGTTCAGTTTGCATTATATTGATTGATAAAAAATTAAGTCGTCTGATTTCCCGTCAGACGACTTTTAGTTTTATTTATCGCTTTGCTCGCCGCAAGGGCGTTACTTTTTTGAAAGAAAGTAACAAAGAACTTTCTTATTTGGCGGGCAAAGCTTTTCCTCCATCGAGCTTTCCCCCGCGATTGCGCATCGCGCATTGCGAATTGCGCATTGAATCAGAATTTCCCGAATTTTGAGAAAAGCACCGGCATCCAGAGACCCGCCTGAACGGTTCTGTGGTCGAAGCCGCATTGCTTTGCCTCTTTGGTATCCACCCAGTCGGAGAAGCAGTTTCTGTCCTTGGTTTCTGCAAGATAGTCGCAGATGCACTTTGAGAAAAGACCGATGTTTTCTCCCGTTTCGTCAAGGCAGGCTGCCCAGAGCATCCAGTCGGTTTTTGTGAAGGTACGGCGGTAGTCGAGAGGAGTACCGTAGGTGTTAAGCTCAACACGGTATTTCTCGCTTTCAGCCTTATAGATTTCCTTGTCAAAGATATTGAAGTCGAAAAGAATATCCCACACGAGGTTATATTTAAGGCTCCAGCTTTCCTTTTTGTCAACGCTGAAGGGAAGATGGCCCTTACCTGTGCCGCAGGCTTCAACAAGCTCATCGGCATATTGTTTTGCGATTTCGGCATATTCATTCTCAATGTCAAGCTCATCAGCAATTTTGCTGAAAGCCATAAGACCCATAACAGCCTTGATTGCAAGGTTGACATTCTTTTTGCTGTGACCTGCAAAGTCGTCGGTGCAAAGCTGATTATCAAGGATAACGCCCTTCTTTTTAAGGAAGTCAGCCCATTTGTTCAGTGTCTCACAGTTTTCTTCAAGGAATCTTTTATCACCTGAAATCTTATAATAGGCATAGGAAAGAAGAATCATATTTCCGCATTCCTCAACGGGCATCTGGAACTGAGGCATATATATTCCGAAGCTTTTGCTCTTATAAATACGCTTGTATGTATATGAGTGAGGTAGAATGTGCTTATGGGGATTGAGTGCATAAACCTGACCGTCAGCGAGAGGATAGCGTCCGATATCGTGAGGCGCAAATTCGGCAGTCCATAAGGGCATATTTGCAAATTCAAAGATACCCACAAGCATAGCCTTAACAAGCTCGGGAGTATAAAGCAGAAACATCGGCATAGCCGGATATGAAACGTCAACAGTGTTGATGCAACCGTTTGAGTGACACTCCTTTGACATATAAAGAAGCTCACCTTTGCTGCTTCTCACAAGCTTGTGAGCGGCAATAACCTGTCTTGTGGCGGCAGAAAGGATGTTCTGATAATCACTGCCGAACTTTTCGCTGTCGGAAAGGATACGGTCTTCCTGAGCCGTAAGTGTTGCAAAAATTTCATCCTTGTTGTCAAGGCAATATTTCATACCTTCGTCAATGCTCTTGAATTTTTCTGTCCACAGACCCTTGAGCTTTTCACCGAAATAGTCTATGGAATAAACATCGTCATAACCGATAACAGTGGTGAATTTAAGCTCATCACCGTAAACGGTACGGCTCTGGGTTCTGATGCCCTCCTTACAAACGGTACATTCGCCGCCCATAAAGCTGATATAGCCCCAATCGGGGGAGTATTCGTCGCCTGAGGTGTGTAAGGGCTTTTGTTCGGTGCATCCCATTTTTACAAGGCGGACGCCCTCAAAGGAATCGGTGTATTTGGTAAGCGGCTTTACTTTTTTATTATAACAAAGCTCATTATAGGCTGTAAAGGTAACGCAGATGCTATGTTTCTTTCCATCGAGAATTTCAACTTCGGTGTCAAAATAGGAAACAGGCAGGCTGAAAAGCTGCAAATCATCAAAGGTAAAAGGGGAAAAGGTATTCAGCTTGACACGTATGGTATTGTTTTCAAAGGTGTAGATGCTCGCAAAGGGCTTGATAACGGTTGATACCTGAAAGAGAGTATTGCCTTTGCCGTCACCTAAAAAGCGGAAATCCTCGCCGTCAACGGTAACAAAGCCTTCAATACGCTTTTTTATACCGTACCACAGACGGGTGTCAGAACCGTTGATCCAGTCTGATTTTGACCATATACTGAAATGGGGGTCTATTGTTGCAATAGGATAAGCGGGAAGTACCATAAAAAAGCCTCCTGATGTTTTATTTTCCTTAATAATATCACGGTTGAGACCCTGATGTCAACCTTGCAGAATAATTTGTGTAATAAGAAAAAAGCTTTCTGTTGCTACGAAAAAAATACACAAAAAAACACTTCGTGCTGTCTTGATTTTATATGTTTGATTAGAAAAACGGCGGGAAGATTGACTTTGATTTTTTCTTTTGATATACTTTGTAAGTTGTATAAGAAAGTCGAATTATGTAAAAAAGATAACATATAAAGGAGGTTCGGCACAGCTTTGCCGAAATGAGAGATATGACACTGTTATCAACTGAATTTGCTGTACTGTGGCTGATAACTGCAGTTGTTTATTTCATATTTCCGCTTAAGTATCGTTGGTTAGTGCTCTTAGCGTCAAGCATAATCTTTTATGCTGCATCCGGTGTGACAGGTATCTGCTTTATGCTTTTTGCCTGCCTTACCGTTTGGTGCGTTGCCTTGCTGCTTGATAAGAAGAATGAAAGACACAAGGCGTTTCTTAGTGAGCATACCGATCTTACAAGAGAAGAGAAAAAAGAGTTAAAAGCAAAATTGCAGAAAGAGAAAAGAAAGGTTCTGTCTCTCGGCCTTGTGATTTGCTTTGCGATTCTTGTGTTTTTAAAATATTTCAATTTTCTTTCCGTTCAGTCCTTCAGTCTGCTGAAAATTGTGGGTCTTGATCTTGCAGCTCCGCAAATTAACCTTTCTCTGCCTCTCGGTATTTCCTTTTATACTTTGCAGGCAACAAGCTATATCATTGATGTATACAGAGGAAAGATCAGGGCGGAAAAGAACCTTCCCAAGGTTGTGCTCTTTATTTCCTTCTTCCCGCAGATTGTTCAGGGCCCCATAGGTCGCTTTGATCATATGGCTTCTCAGCTTTACGAGGGTCACAGATTTAATTTCATTCAGTTTAAGCACGGACTTCAGCTTTTCCTCTGGGGACTGCTTAAAAAGCTTGCTCTTGCCGAGTATGTGGCTGTTATTGCCAATGAAATATTCAACAACTATGAGGACTACCGCGGCTTTACGATTTTAATCGGTGCAATAGCCTACGGCCTTCAGGTATATGCGGATTTTTCAGGCGGTATGGATATGATAAGAGGCGTTGCTCAGGTTTTCGGAATAGAAATGGCTGTAAACTTTGAGCGTCCCTATTTCGCCCGTTCTGTTTCCGAATTCTGGCGAAGATGGCATATCACTCTGGGTGCCTGGATGAGAGATTATGTGTTTTATCCTCTTTCACTTTCAAAAGCCTTCGCTTCCGTAGGTAAAAAAACAAGAAAGCTTTTCGGTACTACGGTTGGTAAGCTTCTTCCCACTTTCCTGGCGTCCTTTATAACATTTTTGCTTGTTGGTATATGGCATGGCTCCAACTGGAAATATGTGGGCTACGGTCTTTGGAACAGCGTTATTATCTCCGGCAGCATTTTGCTTGAACCGATTTACCAAAAGGTGCTCGGCAAGCTTAAAATTAACCGTGACAGTCTGCCGTGGCATCTTTTTCAGGTTTTACGTACCTTCCTTCTTGTTAGCGTGGGCAGGATTTTCTCCCGAGCAGATTCACTCACAGCGGCTCTGAAAATGATATGGAATATGCTTTCTGAGTTTAATCCGAATATTTTTATTGACGGTACCTTGCTTGAGCTGGGGCTTATGCTCAGGGCGATTATAATGGTAGCTTTTGTGTTGATGCTTGTGTTTACTGTGAGCATAATTCAGGAGCGTGGAATAAAAATCAGAGAAACTCTTGAAAAGAAAAATTTTATATTTCAATGTGCTTTAATGATAGGAGCTATATGCTTTATTCTTGTTTTCGGTGCATACGGTTCCGGCTTTGTTTACCAGCAGTTCTGACCGGGAGGTATAAATAATGAAAAAGAAGATGTTGATGCAATGCTTAGCCTTTGTTCTTGCTCTGGGGCTTGCTTATTCAGGTATAGTAGTGGGCTACTCTCAGCCTGATACTTTTGAAGCTATGGGTATAAATTCTGTTGCGGCGATGCCTGAAAACACCATTGACGGAATCATTGTCGGCCCCAGTGTTGTTTCCTGCGGCTGGGTAAGTGCTGTTGGATGGGAAAACTACGGTATTACCACTTATCATCTCGGTACGGGAGTGCAGCCCTTCGGGTCCGTACCAGGCTATGTGGATTTTCTTCGTAAAAATCATGATTTGAAATATGTGGTTGTTGATGTGCATTCACTCAGAAAGGAAAATATCCGTGTGAGCGTGGGAAGCGGCGCAATGGTGGAAACCTTCTGGAATATGTCATATATTGATTCCAGATTCAATATGCTTGGGTATCTTTTTGATTATGCCGACAGAGTTTACGATTACTACGGAGGAACTATGAAAGATAAGCTCAACAAGCTGAATCCCTATATATATACTTCACTTCTTGACATACATAACAGATGGGTTGACGGACTGTCTGACGAACACAGAGCAGTCGCAATTATGGATGAATATCTTGGTGCACCTCTGTCATACTCAGCATTCAGCATCGTGGATATGACACCCTATCTTCCCAATCTTGATTTTGAAGGCTATATTGAAATTGACGATTTTCAGAAAAATGAGCTTGAATTGCTTTTTGATTATCTTGAAAAGGAAAACCTCGAGGTGCTGTTTATCAGTGCTCCCTCATTCAGAGACAGCGAAATACAGCAGGAGCTCAGCTCAATACTCAAATACTGCTCTGACAGGGGCTACAACACCATAGATTTTTCAACAAGAGAAACGCTTGACGAGGCCGGCATAGATGTTAAAACCGATTTTTGCGACAGAGGACACCTGAATCTTTCCGGTGGCGAAAAGATGACGGATTATGTGTGCAAATTTTTGGTTGAAAATGGCTACTCCTGTGAGGATCACAGAGGTCAGTCGGGTTATGAAGCATGGGAAGAGGGCACCAAAAGCTATATGGAGCTCAGCAAAAAAGGTTGGGAAAGAACCTCAAAAAAAGATGAAGGCTGATTTCTTCAGATAAAAAAAGCAAGGTATTTCAGTGATTTTGAAATACCTTGTTTTCTTTTATATTTATCTGCTGACATATTTAAGGGGATCGGTTTTTGAGCCGTTGACGATAACCTCGAAGTGCAGATGAGGTCCCGTGGAGTTGCCCGTTGAGCCGATTCTTCCTATCTGCTGACCCTTTGAAACCTTCTGGCCGACATAAACGGTCAGTGAGCCGGGCTGCATATGAGCATATCTGGTTTTGATGCCGTTGCCGTGGTTGATAAGAACCATATGGCCGTAGCCGCTGTAGCTTTTCTGCACCTTTTCAACAGTACCGGAAGCTGCCGCCACAACGGGGATGCCCGACGAGCTTTTGCCGCCAATAACAATATCGATGCCGCCGTGATAGGACCAGCCGGAAATGCTTGCACTGCGGTAACCGTAGCCGGAGGAGATTGAGTATGCACCCCTTGTGGGCCAGGTCCAGCCGTAAGAGGAAGAGCCGCCCGAGTAGGTGCTCGTACCGATAAGAACAACCTTGTTTACAGGTTTTTTGAGTGTTTTTTCTGAAATGACCGTTGAGTAAGAAGCAACGCCGTCGATATATGTCACAAGCTCGGTAACTTCCTTCTTGCCGTTAACGCCCTCCTGAGAGGTCTTTTTTGTTCCCTTTGCAAGTGAGGAGCTGTTTTTTTCAACGGTTTCAAAGGGAATGGTCTCTGTTCTGACATTGGTTCTCATAACCTTCACACGAACATAGTTTACTTGCTTTGAAACAAGCAGGGTAGTGATTGTTTCGGGTGCTTGCAGGTCAACATCCGGGTTAAGTGCAGCAAGCTCGCTGTAGGTTAAGCCATACTTCGTGCGAACCGATTTTACGGTGTCGCCCTCTGTGAAGGTGTGATATACCGCTTCCTCTTTAGGCTTTGAAAGCATAGAGCGAAGAGCATAGGAGTCCCATATAAGCTCGCTGTTTTCGGGATAAAGCCCTGTAACATATTCGATTTCTTCAACGAAAGCCACCGTTGCCGAAGCTTCAACCTCTTTTTTATAGGGTTCAAGCAAATATTCAAAAACGGTGATGGCATCAGATTCGTTTTTAACGGCGCAAAGAAATTCACCGTCAATATAGATTCCGCAGGCTCTTACATAATCTGTATCCGATGAGGCAATGATATTTTCGCTTATCATAGCGGGATTGCTCAGCTCATTGACCGCAACTCGGGCAATTTTATAAACCGGCTCTGCCGCAAGTGACTTGTTACTGTCGGCATTTTCATCGGAAGCATAGATGAGAGAAAGAGCTTCGGATTTTCCTTGCTCGAAAACATCCTTGTTTTCGATGTAGCCCAAGGATTGGCCGTTATATATAACCTCCAGAGCAAAAACAGAGGTGTTGTTTGCCTGATAAACGGTGTATACCGCAAGGAATATTACTATGGGGAAGGCAAGATTAACGATTGACCTGACAAGCCTTTTTTCACTGAAAATATAGCTGAAAAAGGCCTTGATGTAAGAGGGCTTTTTCGTTTTGCCTTCTTTACTTTTCTGCTGAGCCTTTTTCAAAGCTGTTTCTTTAATCTGCTTTGAGAGAGAAGCAGGTCTGTTTTTTATATAGGAAAGGAAATCCTTTAAGGAACCGATAATTAGCCTGAATATAAATTTAAAGGGGAAAAGCATGAAGGGGCCAAGCTTTCCGAAAATCCACTTAAACAGAGCTATGGTGTTGTCGCCCGTAAGGAAAATCAGATTGATTATCCACAGGAAAAGCCTTTTGAATATATTTCTTTTCTTTTTGCCTTTCTTTGCAGGATAAGCGGGAATTTCATCTTCGGACAGAGCCTTCGGGTCTTCGTCCTTTTTCTGCAGAGCTTCTTCGGTAGGGATTATGATTTCCTCTGCTTCAACCTCCGTATATTCGGGATAAACCCTTTCGTCTTCAAAATAAATATCGTTGAGATTAAAGGTTATTGTGTTATCCGTTGCTTCTTCTCTTCGGGGGGTAAGCTTTTCTTCCACGCTTTCACCTGCCTTTCTTAAGCGGACTGAAAATTATTATACCACAAATTTAGGTTATTTGCAACTTTTCACTTATTTTGTGGGATATATAAGCTGCTCCTCAGTCCAGTTTTTCAGTGTCTCATACATAAATGCGCTTTCCTTTCTTGCTCCGAATAAATCGTGGTCAAGATAGTTGCCGCATTCCTCAAGTGATACCCCGGGCACCTCGCCCTCAAAATCGGCACAGAACCTGAGGGCTTTTCTTGTCAGCTCAACAGCCTCGGCTTTTGAAAGAGTGTCGGTTGTAATGAAATAGAAGCCTGTTCTGCAGCCCATTGGGCCGAAATAGATAATTTTATCTGAATATTCACTGTTTCTCACATAGGTTGCGAAAAGATGCTCAAGGGTGTGAATTGCACCGTTTTCCATAACGCTTTCAAGATTCGGCCTGCGGAATCTTATATCATAGGTGACGGTATTTGCATCAACTCTTGAAAGATACATACCCTTGGGAAGAATGGTGTGGTCGATTGTGAAGCTTGCAATTTTTTTCATATTAAAAATCCTTTCTAATTCAGAGATAAGTTTTTTTGCTGCGAAAAGAGTCTGTCAACTGCTTTTGAAAGTGCTTCATTTTCTTTAAGCGAAAGAGTGGGATCCTTTGAAAGAATGTAGTCGCAGGCCTTTTTCGATTTTCTGACAATATCCATATTTTCGGTTATGTCTGCAATTTTCAGGTCAGGCAGACCGTGCTGGCGTGAGCCGAAAAAGTCGCCGGGACCTCTTATTTTAAGATCCTCATCGGCAATAAGGAAGCCGTCGTTGGTTTTGCACATAATATTAAGCCTTGCCACGGTTTCGCTACCCTTGTTATCGGAAACAAGAATACAGTAGGATTTCTCACTGCCTCTGCCGACTCTGCCTCTGAGCTGATGAAGCTGTGAAAGACCGAAGCGGTCAGCATCTTCAATAACCATAATAACGGAGTTCGGTACATCAACCCCCACCTCAATAACCGTGGTGGAAACAAGAAGCTGAATTTCGCTCTTAAGGAAATCGGACATAACCTTTTCCTTATCCTTAGCCTTCATTTTGCCGTGGAGAAGACCGAGGCGATAGTCCTTAAATTCGTTTTTCTGCAATTTCTCGTAATATTCTGTTGCGGAGGTGATATCGTATTCCTCATTTTCTTCGACGGCAGGGCAGACGATGTAGCCCTGAAGCCCCGCATCAAGATGCTTTTTAATAAACTTATAAATTCTCGGTCTGTAAGAGGAATCCACACAGAAGGTGTCGGTTTTCTGTCTGCCCTTGGGCATTTCATCAATGATTGTCAGGTCAAGATCACCGTAAATGATAAGGGAAAGAGTACGGGGTATAGGTGTTGCGCTCATAACAAGAGTATGGGGATTTGCACCCTTGAATATAAGTGTACCTCTCTGTGAAACACCGAAGCGGTGTTGCTCATCGGTTATAACCAGACCTAAGCTTTTAAACTCAACATCGTCACTAAGAAGAGCGTGGGTTCCTATAATTATATCGGTTTCGCCCTTGCGGAGCCTTTCTTTGATCTCACGCTTCTTTTTTGCACTTACGGAGCCTGTGAGAAGCTCCACGCATATATCTTCACCGCCTATGAGCTTTAATAGGGAGTCATAGTGCTGCTTGGCAAGTATTTCGGTAGGAGCCATAAAAGCACTCTGAAATTTGTTCTTTGCGCTTACATATAAAAGGCAGGCGGCTACTGCGGTTTTGCCGCTGCCCACATCTCCCTGAATAAGTCTGTTCATAGGGCGTTGGGTTTTCATATCAGACAAAGCCTCGTTTATGGCTCTTTTCTGAGCCGAGGTCAGCTCAAAGGGGAGCTTTTCGGTAAACTCCTTTGAAAAGTCCTTTTCAAGAATGAATTTAGTTTTTTGTCTGTTTGAGTTTTTCAGCCGCTTCATACCCAGCTGCAGAGTGAGAAGCTCCTCAAAAACAAGGCGTTTCTTTGCAATTTCAAGATCCTTCGGGCAAGCGGGAAAATGGATGTTTTTCAGAGCAAACTGCTCATGGCAGAGCCTGAAGCCACGCCTTATTTCATCAGGGATAATATCCTGCCGGTTTTTGGTCAGATAAAGGCTTAACGCCTGCTTCATTATTCTCTCTGTCATTCTTGAGGTAAGAGAGGCGGTCTGGGGATAAACAGGTCGCATAGGGCAGTCGTTCTCAGTGCTTTCCACAATGGGGTTTGACATTTCGAGGCTGCCTCTTGAAGAAGTTACCTTACCGTAGAAAATATATTCCGTACCCACTTCAAGGGCTTCAGCGAGGTATGCGTTGTTAAAAATAGTGATGTTTACCCCTGCTGTACCGTCTGTGACCATAGTCTTATAAAGAGTCATATTGTTTCTTATGCTGTGCTTTACCGGTGCGTAGCCTACAACGGCACTGAAGCAGCAGACCGTATCGGGGACTATATCGCTTATGGGGGTAAGAGCGGAAAAATCAAGATAATTGCGGGGGAAGAAATGCACCATATCATAAAGGGTGAAAATGCCGAGCTTATTTAAAAGCTGAGCTCTTTTTTCACCGACGCCTTTAACGAATTTAACAGGTGTATCCATTTCTTTCCCTCCTTTGATTTAATAAATAATTTTCCAGGAATAAGCATTGAGGAAGGGCTCATATTCGGTGATGTCTCCCTCGAAGGAAAATTCTCTTGAGAAATATGCCATACCGTCTTTGAAGCAGATAGGTATAAAGGGCTTTGCCAGATCAAAAACCTGAGCGAAGGTTGAAATATCCGTTGTGCCCGCCTTGAAATCCTTATAGGATGCCACAACGGTTGAAGCGGTGTCAATGCCGTAGGAAAGGCTGCCGTTTTCCGAGAAGAAGCAGGAAAGGTCCATATTGCCCGAAAGCCTGACTTCACCCAGATATAAATCATATTCACCTTTTTCCAGGGCAGCGACGTATTCATCATAGCTTAGGCTGCTCAGCTCAACATCAATGCCTATGGCTTCAAGAGTGTTGTGAATATACTCGGCACAGTGGACTCTTTCACTGCTTTCCTTGTTGACAATAAGCCGCAAAACAAGATATTCAAAATCCTTTGAGCGGTAGGCATTGTTATCGTAGGCATAAACATAATTTCCCTGCTCAAGAAACTCTTGAGCTCTGGCGGTTGAGGCGGATTCAGGCTCAAAACTCAGAGTGTTCAGCGCATACCAGTCCGGATTAAAGGGCATAACTGCGTATCTGCACATACCGCTGAATACGGAATCGGAGATAGCCTTGGGGTTTATTGCCGAGGTTACCGCATTTTTAACATATTCGTCGGAAAGTATGGGCGAAGCACTGTTAAGACCGATGAAAACCATATTGTTAAGGGAGGTCTGTATTGTGTTTGCGCCTATTTTTGTATATTCGCCGTCGTCAAGGTTATCAAAGAAATATGAAAGGTCGCCGCTCTGAAGCAGATACAGCTCACTTTCCTGTGACGATACGGGAGTCAGTCTGACCTTTTCGCAGGAAAGCACCTCACCTCTGGAGTTGTTTTCGTTGGCTTTTAAAACAATACCCTCAGAGCTCTGCTGAACAATATATCTGCCGGAGCCTATGGGGAAATCGTTTTCACCCGTACCCGACTGTACAATGGGGAAGGTTAAAACGCTTTCACAGTAAGTATCAGCTTCGGTGAGAGTGAAAACCACACTGTCGGAAAGGGGGGTGGCGTGGGATATATTCTGAAGCCTTGAACCGTAGTAGCTGCTTTGCTTGGCTTCATTGAAGGAATAAACAACATCGTAGGAAGTAAGAGTTACACCTGAGGAAAACTGCAGACCGCTCCTGATTTTTACCGTCAGGGTGTTTTCGCTTCTTTCGGAGCTTTCCGCAATAACGGCAACAGGCGAGTAGCTCTTATCGAGAATATAAAGAGGGTCATAAACGAGGGTGGTTATATTTCTGTTGGTGGGACTGTCTGTGATGAGGGGATTGAGAGATTTTTCCTCATAGTAACCGAGGGTAATATTTTTTTCACTGACAGGCTGCGTGGTTTCTTCCGTAGCTGTGGGCTCTGTGGTTTCTTCTGCCTGCTGAGTTCTGCTTGAACAGCCGAAAAGAGAAAGGCAGAGCAAGAGGGCAACTGCCAGGCATATATATTTTTTCATTCTTATCATTCCTTTTATGAAATGCGGACAGACTCAACACCGAGACATTTTCCGCTTTTTTCATCAACGGTAAAAATACAGCCGTTAATCATACATTCGCCCTTTGCCGCATCGAAGCGTACGGGCATATTTGTCATAAACTTTTCAATAATCAGCTCTTTTTTAACACCGAGAACACTGTTTACAACACCGCACATACCGACATCGGTAATATATCCGGTTCCTTCGGGTAAAACCCTTTCGTCGTTTGTCAAAACGTGGGTATGAGTGCCGAAAAGAGCGGAAACCCTGCCGTCGAGATAATAGGCGAGAGCCTGTTTTTCAGATGTGGTTTCAGCGTGGAAATCAACAAGGATTATATTTGCCTTGCCCGCTATTTCCTTCAGAGCTTTGTCTGCGGCATGAAAAGGGTTTTCAAGGCTTTCCATAAACATTGTGCCCATAAGATTTATAACTGCAAGAGAGGTTCTGCCCATATCAACAACGGCAAAGCCCTTGCCCGGGTTTGCTTCGGGAAAGTTATAGGGTCTTATGATAAACTCACTTTCATCAAGAAGGTCATAAACCTCCTTTCGCCTGAAAACGTGATTGCCCGTTGTTATAAAGTCAACGCCGCTTGTAAAAAGCTCCTGAGCTGACGTGGGGGTAATGCCGTTTCCTGCCGCCGAGTTTTCACCGTTGGCTATGCAGAAATCAATAGCCTTGAGCTTTTTGAAATTAGGCAGCTTTTTTCTTAAAAATTCGCATCCGATGTCACTGACAACATCGCCGAGAACCAATATATTCATTGTTAACCTCTTTTCAGTCGTTAATATATTCGCTGATGTCAAAATCGTCGTCATCGGGATAATAATCCCAGCCGTCGTAATAGTTGCCCTGCTTTTCCTCTTCGGGCAATTCGGGAATCTCTCTCACAGCCTCAAGCTTTCTTCCCGACATCCAGAGAAAATGTGATGCAAGCAGAGTGAAGCCGCAGCCTGAGGGGGTGAGCCATTCGGTTGCCGATGCTTCAGGTATAGCGAAGTTGGCAAGAAGGGTTGAAATAACTCCGCCGTGAGTAATAATTGCAACATTATCGGTGCCGGCTTTGATTATGCCGTCAACTATCTGCGAGAAGGCGGTGCAGACTCTCGCGGTAAAGTCCTCATTGCTTTCGCCGAAGGGGGGGGCGATGCCCTTCTCGCCTCTTATCCATTTGTCAAAAAGGGGTTGTTTTTCGTGCAGTACTTCAGCGGTCTGCCCCTCAAATTCACCGAAGTTATATTCGGTCAGTGCGTCAATAACAATGGGTTCTGCATCAGGATAGATAAGCTTAGCCGTTTCCTTGCATCTTTTAAGAGGCGAAGAAAAGACAAAATCAACCTGCGGATAGATATATTCCTTTTTAAGCTGCTCGATCTGTTCGATGCCCTGTGAGCAAAGGGAAGAATCGGTATGTCCTGCGTAAATGCCTTTCAGATTATCCTCTGTGAGGCCGTGTCTTATAAGATGAATTTTATAGGTTTTCATAAATTCAGCTCCGTTATGAGTATATTCCTTTTCATTATAACGCAAACAGACAAGAATTTCAACAAAAACACAAATTGAATTGAAAAAAGAAGGCTGTTATTGTATAATAAAGAATATAAGCAAGAAGGAGGTCTTTTTTATGCTCAATTTTATCATAGGCGAAAAGGGCAGCGGTAAAACCGCTTATTCTCACAGAATAATAGGTGAAGCGGCACAAAAGGGAGAAAGCGTTATGCTTATTGTCCCCAGACAGTTCAGCTTTGAAAGCGATAAGAGCATACTTTCTCTTTTAGGCCCCCGACTTGCAAGTGAAATTGAGGTTTTATCCTTTAAAAGGCTTTGTGACGAAACTCTTAAAAGCTACGGTGCAACAAGCAGTCCCGTTGCCACGGCGGGTGTGAAAAACATCCTTATGTCTCTTGCCGTTGAAGCAGTCAGCGACAGCCTTAAGGTTTTCGCAAAGCATAAAAACGATATTGCGCTTTCCCGCAAGATGCTTCTGAGTGTTGAGGAGATCAAAAATTCAGGCATATCGGCAGAGGATTTAAACAAATGCGCCGATAAAACAGAGGATAAAATGCTCAGCGAAAAAATGAAGGAGACTTCTCTTATATACTCGGCTTACGAAGCGTTGCTGTCAAAGGATTTTTTTGACGAGGCAAACCTTCTGAGCTATGTTGCCGATGTTTTAAAGACCACGGATTTTTTCAAGGATAAAACTATTGTCATCGACGGCTATTCGGATTTCAGCTTCGGTGAACTCAGAATAATTGAGCAGATGCTTCTGAAAGCAAAGCAGGTATATGTCACACTGTGCATAAAAGACGAGTCGGATATCAGCGATTTAAGCCCCTTTGCCATCGTGGGAAAAACTCTCAGAAGGCTGAGACTTCTTGCGGGTAATAACGGCATTGAGGTGGGAAGCACCGTAGTGACAAAGCGAAGCGGAGCCTACCCCTGTGACCTTGACTTTTTAGAGAAAAACATTTTTTCTCCCGTTGAAAAGCGTTACGGCGGTGCGTGTGAAAACATTACCCTTACCGCAAGCAACACCCTGCAAAGCGAATGTGACGATGTTGCAAGAAAAATCAAGGCTCTTATAAGACGGGGTGAATACCGTTGCCGTGATATTGCCGTAGTTTTCAGAAGTGAGGGAGCCTATGAAAAGGGGATAAAGCTTTCCTTCAAAAAATATGGCGTACCCTTCTTTGAGGATAAGCGTCAGCCGGTATGGAATCAGCCCCTTGTGTGTATTGCGGTGAATCTGCTTGATATCTGCAGTGAGGGCTTCAGCTCCGACAGTATTTTCAGATATCTGAAAACAGGGCTTACTCCCTTGGAGGAGCAGGATATTTCGGAATTGGAAAACTATGTTTATGCCTGGGATATAGAGGGCAAAAGATGGCTTGCCGAGTGGACGGATAACCCCGACGGCTTCGGCGTTGAAATGAATGACGAAAGAAAAGAAAGGCTTGCTTATATTAATTCGCTCAGGGAAAAAACCGTAACACCTGTTTTAAGCTTCAAAGAGGAGTGTGAAAACAAAACAGGCAGACAGATTGCAGAAAATCTCTTCTTTTATCTGACGGAAAACGGTATTGATCTTGAGCTTAAAAAATATGCTCTTGACCTTGAAGAGAGAGGCTTTGTTGAGCTTGCCCTGGAACAGGAGCAGGTCTGGGATTTTCTGATGGAATGCCTAAACGAGCTTGCAGATACTCTTTCGGAAAGAAAGGTTACTCTGAAGCGGTTTTCCGAGCTTTTTGCTCTTTGCGTTCAAAGCAAGAGCCTTGGCAAAATACCCGACGGCTTTGACGAGGTTATCGTATGCCCTGCGCAGAGAATACTTACCAAAAACGCTAAGGTCGTTTTTGCCGTAGGCTTAAACGCCGATGTCTTCCCGCTTAAGCAAAGCGAATCGGGGATTTTCTCACGAAGAGAAAAGATATTGATTGCCTCAAACGGCATTGAAAGCATAAACGACAGCAAGGATGAAATACTTTTTGAAAGATTCCTCGCCTATAACACTCTTTGCTGTGCCACTCAAAAGCTGCATCTTAGCTATTGCCTTTCCGATTCAAAGGATAAAAATCTTGCAAAGAGTGAATATATTGAAGCCGTGCAGGGTCTTTTCCCCACGTTAAAAGAGACTTTCTCTTCGGACAGTACCCTTGAAGAGCTTATCGAAAGTGAGCAGTCCGCTTTTGAAATAATGGCAAAAAACTGGAACGGTTATGACGGTAAAACCAAGGCTCTTAAAGAGTATTTCCGCTCAAGGGAGGATTACGGCGGAAGATTCCTGAGTATTTCAAGGGCAGCCGAAAAGCGTGAGCTCCGCTTTGAAAATGCAGATAATGCTCTCAGCTTTTTCGGGAAAAATCTTTATTTTTCCGCCACTCAGCTTGATGATTACGGAGCTTGCCCCTTTAAGTATTTTTGCAGACACGGCTTAAAGGCAAAGCCGAGGCTTAAGGCTGATTTTGACCCTGCCCAGACGGGTAATGCTGTTCATTATGTGCTCGAAAATCTTTTGCAGAAATATAAAGGCGGGGAATTTCTGGCTCTTTCCGAAAAGGAATTTGACGGTGAAATCAGCCGACTCCTGAATGAATATATGGAAGCGGTTTTATCCGGCGGTGAAAACAAAACAGAAAGATTCAACTATCTTTATTACAGAATGCATAAGGTGGTTTCCGATATTATCGGAAGACTTCAGGGTGAATTCAGTGAAAGCGATTTTGAGCCCTGCGACTTTGAGCTGAATATATCCCGTGAGAGTGATGTTCAGCCCTTCACTGTTGAGCTGGAACAGGGTATGGTGGAGTTCTGCGGTAAAATCGACAGAGTCGATAAGCTTGACATTGACGAAAAAAGGTATGTCAGAGTTGTTGACTATAAAACGGGAACCAAGGATTTCAAGCTTAATGATGTTATGAACGGAATCAATATGCAGATGCTCTTATATCTTGTGAGTATGTGGCGCAACGGCAGAGGCTTCTATGAACAAATCATTCCTGCGGGGGTGCTTTACTTCCCTGCGAGAATTGAAACGGTGAAAAGCGAAAGAGGCTACAGCAGCGAGGAAAGAACCCGTGCAAGGCATATGAACTCAAAAATGAAGGGTGTTCTCATTGACGATGAAGAGATTATCCGCCGTATGGATAAGAAGGGTGAAGGTCTTTATCTTCCCTTGAGCTTTAATGCCAAAACAGGGCAGCCCAAGGGTAATTTAATAAGCCTTAAGGCTCTTGAAAGACTGGCAAAGCATATGGATAACATAATCAGAAATATGGGTGATAACCTTCATAAGGGTAATATACCTGCAAGGCCTCTTATGGGCACGGACCACACCAACACCTGTCTTTACTGCCACTACGGCGATATCTGTATGACGGAAAAGCCGAGATACAGATTTATTGAGAATATGAGTCACGCAAAATGTATAGAAAAACTTATGAAGGAGGAAGAAGATGAGCAGAATATGGACTAAACAGCAAAGCGATGCCATAAAAGCAAGGCAAGGCTCCGTGCTTGTTTCCGCCGCTGCAGGCTCAGGTAAAACAGCCGTACTGGTTCAGCGTGTAATCGAGCGCATAACAGACCCCGTTAATCCCACAGATGCAGACAGACTGCTTATCGTAACCTTCACAAAGCTTGCGGCAGAGGAAATGCGGGAAAGAATAACAAAAGCCGTTTCAGAGCTTTTGAAAAAGGACCCGGGAAACATAAGACTTATAAATCAGCAGACTCTTCTGGCAAATGCAAAAATCTGCACCATAGACAGCTTTTGCTCGGCTGTTGTTAAAGATAATTTTGAGCTTCTTGATATTGCTCCCGATTTCAGAACTGCAGACGAGGGCGAGCTTACGGTAATAAAAAAAGAGGCAATGGCCTTCACTATGGAGCAGATGTATAAATCGGGCGACGAAGGCTTCAAAAGGATGGTCGAGCTTCTTTTCACGGGCTTTAATGATTCGGCTGTTGAAAATGCAATCGAGAAGCTTTATGAAACCTCAAGATCCTTTTCCTTCCCCGATAAGTGGCTGGACAGCATAGCAGACAGCTATAACAGCGGGGTCGATGTAAAGGAAAGTGTATACGGAAGGTTTATTCTCGGGCGTGTAAAACAGGCAACACAGTACAGCATCAGCCTGTTTAAAAGAGTGCTTGAGGCTTCCGGCTCCGATGAAGTGATGGAAAAGATTTTTCTTAAAGCCGTCAGTGTGGATATAGCTCAGTGTGAGTATATCCTTTCGAGAATAGAGGAGGGCTCCTGGGATGAAATAAGGTCAGCCGTTGACCGCTTCAAGCCGGAGCAACGGGGTAACATTCCGAAAGAGCTTAAGGAAGATTTCAATATCAACTATTTTGTCAATATGCGTGACAGCGGTACGGCTAACATGAAGGAGCTTAAGGGCTCACTTTGCTGCAACGCCGAGGATTACAGGTCGGATATGAGCTTTTTCAGCGGGGCGATAAAAAGTCTGGTGCAGGCAACCAAGCTTTACGCACAGACCTGTTCACAGCTGAAAAAGAGCAAAAAGCTTGCGGATTTTTCCGATATTATGCATATGGCTCTGTCTCTTCTTGTTGTCAGTACCCCTGACGGTTGGGAAAGCACTGCTCTTGCAAGAAGCATCAGTGAGTGCTACGACGAAATACTTATTGACGAATATCAGGATACAAATGCGGCACAGGCTATGCTCTTCACAGCTATTTCGAGGGATAATATTTTCAGGGTAGGTGATGTGAAGCAGAGCATTTATTCCTTCAGGCAGGCTATGCCGGAAATTTTTATGAGCCTTAAAGAGAGCGTTGAGCTCTACGATTCGGCAAAGGATAACTACCCTTCAAAAATAATTCTCGGCAACAATTTCAGAAGCCGCAAGGGAGTTACCGATATCATCAACTTTATCTTTGAGCAGATAATGAGCAAGGAAAGCGGAGATATCGAATATAACGAGGAAGAAAGGCTTATCGCAAGTGCGGCATACGGTGAAAAGCAGGACTGTGATACGGAGCTTCATCTTTTAAGGCTTGACGGACTTGATACCGCTGAAGAAAGCTCTCACGAATATCAGGCAAGATATATAGCCTCTCAGATAAAAAGAATGATAGCTGAGGGCTATACCGTTAAGGCGGGAGATGGTCAGCGTAAGGTTACCTACAGCGACTTTGCCGTTCTTATGCGAGGAGTCAGCTCAGGCAAGGGTGTAACCTATGCCGATGTTTTCAGAAAAGAGGGCATACCCTGCTTTACCGAGGTTTCAGATTCCTTTCTTACATCAAAGGAAATAGCGCTTGTACTCAATCTGCTGAGAATTATTGACAACCCCAAGCAGGACATCGCTCTTTTAAGTGTTATGATGTCACCGATTTTCGGCTTTTCCGTTGACGAGGTGGCAGAGATCAAAAAGAAAAACCGCAAGGGCAGTGTTTATTCCTGCCTTATGGAATGTAAAAGAGAGGGCGACGGGAAATGTGTGGCCTTTCTTGAAAAGCTGTCTTTGTGGCGTTCAATGAGCATCTGCCTTTCGGCGGGGGAGCTTATAAACGAAATTTATGAAGAAACCGCATTGCTTTCTGTTTTTGATGCGGTTGATAAATCGGGTACAAAAAGGGCAAATCTTATGCTTTTATCGGACTATGCTCTGACCTATGAGAAATCCGGCTATATGGGTCTGACCGGTTTCATCCGCTTTATTGACCGCCTGAGCAGTCAGAAGCAGGATTTGTCAGGTGCTCTGAATGCCTGCAAGAATGCAGATGTTGTTAAAATTATGACAATACACAAGTCAAAGGGTCTTGAATTTCCCGTGTGTATTCTTGCCAACAGCGCAGGAACCTTCAACAATAAGGATAAGATACCAAATCTTATTTTAAACAGAAAATGCGGTGTGGCTGTCAGACGCCGTGATATTAACACCTTTGAGCAGTTTGATTCAGTGCCGTACAGCGCGGTAAGGATTGCTATGGATCACGATGCCCGCAGTGAAGAGATGAGAGTGCTTTATGTCGCTTTGACAAGAGCAAAAGAAAAGCTGATAATAGTTCACGGAGAAAAGAATCTTCAGGGTGCGCTCAGCCGATACGGTCTGGACCTTTCCTGCGGCAGCAAAAAAATCACTCCCTTTGCCGTTACAAGCGCAAAAAGCTTCGGGCAGTGGATTTTAACCGCGCTTTTAAGGCATAAGGATTCAAAGGAGCTCAGAGAGCTTGCCGGTATAGACGAGAGCTTTGTTCTGCCCTGCGAATCGCCCCTTAAGGTGATTATCAGCGATGTGCAGCAAAAGTCGGAGGAGTCCTGCACAAAGCCGAAGGAAAATTCTGTGGATGAAGCCTTCCTGAGCCTTGTGAAGGAAAGATCGGAGTTCAGATATAAATATGAAGCCCTCTCCGGTATAAATATGAAGAGAACGGCATCCTCCGTTGATAAAAGCTATATTGACCGTGAGTACTTCGCTTCTTCAAGACCTGCCTTTCTTTGCGAAGGTGGGCTGACGGGTGCTCAGAAGGGTACGGCTACCCACCGCTTTGTTCAGTACGCCGATTATGAGGCGGCAACAGCAGACCTTGAAAAGGAAATTGCAAGACTCAGGGCAAAGGGTCTTCTCAGCGAGCCTGAGGCGAGAGCAATAAACCGCAGAACCGTCGGTGAGTTTCTCAGAAGCGACCTTTTAAAGAGAATACTTGCCTCGGATAAGGTTCTCAGAGAAAAGCGCTTCATTATTGAGGTGCCTATAAATGAGGTTTATGAAGGCGTTGAGCAGTTCAGTGACGAAAAGGTAATGATACAGGGCGCCTGCGACTGTGCCTTTGAGGAAAACGGAGAATTAGTGGTTATCGACTATAAAACCGACCTGATTGAAAGCGAAGAGGAGTTCAGGGAAAAATACCGCTCTCAGCTTATGTTTTATAAAAAGGCGCTTACTCTTTGTACGGGTCTCAATGTAAAAGAAACACTGCTTTATTCCTTCCATTTATCAAAGACGATTGAGGTTAACCAAAAAAATTGAAAATAAAATCAATAATTTTCAAAAAAATGTTGATTTTTCATTTTCTCTGTGATACAATACCTTGCGTTAATGTAAATAATAATGTCCGAAAGAGGTGACACATAATGAAAAACGGTATTCATCCCGGTTACGAACAGACAGAAGTTAGATGTGCTTGCGGCGCTGTAATCGCAACAGGCTCAACAAAGAAGGATATGCGTGTTGATATCTGCTCAAACTGCCATCCCTACTTCACAGGCAAGCAGAAGCTTGTAGATACAGGCGGACGTGTTGACAAGTTTAACAAGCGTATTAACCTTGCAAAGAACAAATAATTGGCTTAATTAAAGAATTTAGACGGTGCAAATTTTTGTTCCGTCTTATTTTCATTTATTATTATGATGAAAGGGGATGAAGCCATGGCGAGCTACAAAACCGTCAAGTATGAGTCAAGTGACGAATTCATAACCAAGAAATCCCGTTTTATCGGCTATGTAAAACCGGTGAGGACTGTTGAAGAAGCAACAGCATTTATAACCGAGATAAAAACAAAGCACTGGGACGCCACTCATAATGTGTATGCCTATAGCCTTAAAGAGGGTCAGATAAAGCGCTTCAGCGATGACGGCGAGCCCTCGGGAACGGCGGGAATGCCTGCCCTTGATGTTATAATCAAGCAGGATGTTGTTGACTGCTGTGTTGTTGTTACCCGATATTTCGGCGGCATAATGCTCGGCGCAGGCGGACTTGTCAGAGCCTACTCCCACGGGTCAAAAATTGCCCTTGATGCAGGTCAGGTTATAACAATGTCCCTTTGCAAGATAGTCAGCGTTATAACTGACTACAATTTTTACGGCAGACTCGTACCGCTCATCTGCGAAGAGGGCGGAATAGTTGAGGATACGCTTTTCACCGATGCGGTTGAGGTCATTTTCAGAATCCCCGAGGAAAAGCTGCCGTTTTTTGAAGCAAGGCTGACGGATGTTTCCTGCGGCAAATTCAGCTGTAGGGTAACAGATGAAAAATACTGCGAAATATAAAATTTTTTAAAAATCAGAGGGGAAAAGCAAAATTTTTGCGTATATAAAACTTAAAAGAGTAAAAAACGGAATGTTTCTGAAAAGGCGGTGGAATTTATGTCACAAATCAGAGAAAGAACTCTTCTTAATGAAAGGAATACTCTTTCCGAATATGCTATGCTTTGTGAAAAGACGAGGGGCAGACAGACCTATGAATCCGAATGTCCCGTAAGAACCGCATATCAGCGTGACAGGGACAGAATAATTCACTGCGCAGCATTCAGGCGGCTTATGCATAAAACTCAGGTTTTCCTTGCCCCTGACAGCGACCATTACAGAACAAGACTTACCCACACTCTCGAGGTTTCACAGATTGCCAGAACCATTGCTGTGGGACTGGGGCTCAACGAGGATTTAACGGAGGCCATAGCCTTAGGCCACGATTTAGGTCACACGCCCTTCGGCCACGCAGGTGAGAGAGCACTTAACGAGGTTTTTCCCGAGGGATTCAAGCACTATGAGCAAAGCCTGAGAGTTGTTGATTTTATAGAAAACAAAGGCAAGGGTCTGAATCTTACATATGAGGTAAGAAACGGAATTGTCTGTCACACAAGGGGCGAAGAAGCAAAGACCCTTGAGGGCAGAATAGTCAAGCTTGCCGATAAAATTGCCTATATAAACCACGATATCGACGATGCTGTAAGAGGCGGAGTCATATCCGAGGGAAACATACCTGTTGAAGCAAAAAAGTATCTCGGAGAAACCAAGAGAAAGCGTATAGATACTCTTGTAACCTCGGCAATCGAGAATACATACGGTGAGGTAGCCCTCGACAGAGATGTGCAGAGTGCTTTTGATATACTTCACGAGTTTATGTTCGACAGAGTATATACAAATCCCGTATGCAAGAGTGAGGAAGGCAAAGCTATGGCTATGATTCAGCGCCTCTATCACTTTTTTGAAGAAAATCCCAACGAATTACCCAATGAATATATAGAAATAGCCTGGCGTGACGGAGTGCAGAGAGCTGCCTGCGATTATATTGCAGGTATGAGCGACTCCTATGCCCTTAAGGTTTACAGTGACTACTTTATACCCAGTGGCTGGGATAAATAGTAGTCAGTAGTCAGGGATGTGCCTGCGGCACATTTTATACACCAAAGTCGCAAACCTCAGCCTTGCCTCTCCTGAAAGGAGAGGGGGATTTTGCGAAGCAAAAGACGGAGAGGTTACTAATCGCAAACTATAAAGAAAGGAGAAAGACCGTGGCACAGCGATTTTCAGATGAATTTCTCACAGAGCTTCATATGCGCTGCGATATTGAGCAGACGATATCTTCCTATGTTCAGCTCAAGCGCAGAGGCAAAAATCTTGTGGGTCTTTGTCCCTTTCATAACGAAAAAACACCCTCCTTTACCGTTTACCCCGACAGTCAGAGCTATTACTGCTTCGGCTGCGGTGCAGGCGGCGAGGTAATAAACTTTATACGGCGGGCGGAAAACCTTGACTTCTATGAAGCGGTCAGATTTTTATGCGACAGATATTCTCTTGTGATGCCTTCAGAGGGCTTTGACGATTCTCTTGCCGAAAAAAGGCGGAGAATGTATGAAATCAACAAGGAAGCGGCAAGGTTTTTTAACAGTTATCTTTTCAGTGAAGAAGGTAAGGCCGGTCTCGACTATTTCAAATCGAGAGGCTATAAAAAAAGCACCCTTATAAAATTCGGTATGGGCTATGCACCTGACGGTTGGCGGGGGCTTCTCAACCACCTGAAGGAAAAGGGTTATTCCTATGAGGAGGCCTACGAAGCCAACCTTGCAAACAAAAGTGAAAAAAACGGTAAGGTAAGCTTTTACGATTCTTTCAGAAACCGTGTAATGGTGCCGATTATTGATGCGAGAGGAAATGTTGTTGCCTTCGGCGGCAGAGTCCTCGATGACAGCAAGCCTAAATATATAAACACATCGGATACGCTTGTTTATAAAAAGAGTCTTGGTGTTTTCGGGCTCAATTTTGCAAAAAATTCCACGGATAAAAGCCTTATTCTTGTGGAAGGATATATGGATGCAATATCCCTTCATCAGGCAGGCTTTACAAATGCAATAGCCTGTCTGGGTACTGCGCTGACGAGTGAAATGGCACATCTTCTTTCACGCTACGCAGATGAAATAATACTTTCCTACGACGCCGACGAGGCAGGGCAGAAGGCGACACAGCGGGCAATCGGTATTTTCAATTCAATAGGAATGAAAATTAAGGTGGTTCACTTAAGCGGCGGCAAGGACCCTGACGAAATTCTTAAGAAGTACGGCCCCGAGAGATTTCAGAGTCTTATTGACGGGGCGGCAAACGATATCGAGTTTGCCATAGTACGCCTGAGAGGACAGTATGATTTGCAGACCAGTGACGGTAAGATGAAATTTCTTGAAAAGGCGGCCGAGGTTCTTGCAACGCTTCACAGTAAGATACCGCAGGAAATATACGCTTCAAGGCTGTCAGAAGAGCTGGGTGTGAGCAAACAGTCTATAATGATAAGAATAGAGCAGCTTGCAAAACGGAAAAATGCTTCCGATAAAAAGCAGTATTTCAATTCGATTCAGCAGCAGTCAATGACAGCAAACAGCAAAGAAGCTCTTGCGGGCGGAGCAAACGTTAAGGCAATAAAAGCGGAGCAGATGCTTCTTGCGGCGCTGATGAAAAATCCCGAGTTTTATGAAAGCATGAAAAACAATATCAGCGCTGAAAGCTTCTCTGTCAGTGACCACAGCAGGCTCTTTGAAGCGATAACGGAGAAAATTAAAGAACGAAGAAGCCTCGAGCTTACACTTTTTGCTCAGGAGCTTACGGGAGAGCAGATGACTCTTCTTGTGAGAATACTCAAGCAGAATGAGGGCTTGGTTTTCAGCCTTAACATCTGCGCTGACTGTGTCAGAGCAATGCGAGAAGAAAAAGAAAAGAGACAGCAAAAACCTGCAGTTGAAAATATGTCCGACGAGGAATTTGCGGCTCTCTTTAAAAATAAAAAGTAATCATAAATATAAATCAAGAAAGACGAGGAAGTTTTTATGGAAAATCAAGAAAAAAACGCTTTACTCAAAGCCCTTATCGACAGAGGTATAGCTTCAGGTAAGCTTAATTCAACAGAGATCGATACCGTGCTCGTTGAAGCCGACGTTGATATGGAAGAAATGGAAAAGGTATACGCTAAGCTCGAAAGCTACGGCGTTGAAATCGTTGACGACCTCAGTGATGAAATACTTGATTCAATTTCAGTTGACATTGACCTTCCCAAGGATTACGACGGAGCAGTTATGGCAACCGGAGATGCAAAGAGTGTTATCGATGACCCCGTTAAGGTATACCTCAAGGATATCGGCAGAGTACCTCTTCTTTCACCCGAGGAGGAAATCGACCTTGCTATCCGTATTTCCAACGATGACAAGGAAGCAAAGGAAATTCTCACAAAGGCTAACCTTCGTCTTGTTGTATCTATTGCAAAGAGATATGTGGGCAGAGGTATGATGTTCCTTGACCTTATTCAGGAGGGTAATTTAGGCCTTATCAAGGCGGTTGACAAGTTCGACCACACAAAGGGCTTCAAGTTCTCAACCTATGCAACCTGGTGGATAAGACAGGCTATCACAAGAGCTATTGCAGATCAGGGAAGAACTATCCGTATTCCCGTTCATATGGTAGAAACAATAAACAAGGTCAAGAAGACAAGCAATATG
>JAZSPQ010000047.1:0-20133 GCA_045537485.1 Acutalibacteraceae bacterium
TATATCACTCGAATGGAATCCTGACTGGATGCCCGATTTAACAGAGATTGACGTTATTTTTGCCCACTTTGTTCAGTATATGAATAAGTTCCAGGCCCCCTCAAGAAAAAAGAGCCATCTCTATAAGAATAACAGAGGAACGGG
Source organism: Acutalibacteraceae bacterium (assembly GCA_045537485.1). GTDB lineage: Bacteria > Bacillota > Clostridia > Oscillospirales > Acutalibacteraceae > UBA6857. The sequence continues at coordinate 145 of JAZSPQ010000047.1, forward strand.
CGAGTATGTCTGGAAGAAGGAGGCGCTTGTTGAAAAGACCTTCTCTCAGGTGCTCGATAAAATGGTTGAGGAATTTCCTGATCAGTATGCCTTCAAGTATACAACTCTTGATTATACAAGAACCTATTCGGAATTCCGTGACGATGTAGACGAATGCTGCAGAGCTTTCCTTTCACTCGGTGTAAAGCCGGGCAGTCACGTTGCGGTATGGGCAACAAATATTCCTCAGTGGTATATCGCATTCTGGGCGGCAACTAAGATCGGTGCCGTACTTGTAACTGTAAACACCGCCTATAAGATTCACGAAATCGAGTACCTTCTCAAGCAGTCGGATACCCACACTCTTATTCTTATTGAGCAGTACCGTGATTCCCACTATTCAGATATCATAAGTGAACTTTGTCCTGAGCTTGAGAATACAAAGGCAGGTTCACCTCTTCATTGCAGAAGACTTCCCTTCCTGAGAAATGTCATCACTGTCGGCTTCAGAAAGAAGGGCTGTCTTACCTGGGAAGAGGCTATCGAAAGAGCAGAAAACGTACCCGTTGAAGAGGTATACCGTATCGCTGCCACTGTTGACCCCAACGATGTATGTAATATGCAGTATACATCAGGTACAACAGGCTTCCCCAAGGGCGTTATGCTCACACACTACAATGTTGTCAATAACGGTAAGTGTATCGGCGACAGAATGGATCTTTCCACTGCTGACCGTATGATGATTCAGGTTCCGATGTTCCATTGTTTCGGTATGGTGCTTGCTATGACCGCATCAATGACACACGGTGCAACCCTTTATCCCTTGCCGTACTTTACTCCCAAGCCGTCACTTGCCTGTATAAATCAGGAAAAGATTACTGCTTTCCACGGTGTGCCCACAATGTTTATTGCAATGCTTGAGCATCCCGATTTTGAAAAGACAGACTTCTCCCATATGAGAACCGGTATTATGGCGGGCTCACCATGTCCTATTGCAACGATGAAAGACGTTGTAGAAAAGATGAATATGAAGGAGATTACCATCGTTTACGGACAGACCGAGGCTTCTCCCGGATGTACAATGAGCTCAACCGACGACTCAATCGAGGTTCGTGTAAGTACCGTAGGACGTGCTCTTCCCGAAATCGAATGTAAGATTGTTGATCCCGAAACGGGCGATGAGCTTCCCGTTGGTCAGATCGGTGAATTTGTTGCAAGAGGCTACAATATTATGAAGGGCTACTACAAGATGCCCAAGGCTACGTCCTCTGCAATCGATAAGGACGGATGGCTTCATACCGGTGACCTTGCCTGCAAGACAGAAGACGGAAACTACAAGATTACCGGCAGACTCAAGGATATGATTATCCGTGGCGGTGAAAACATTTATCCGAAGGAAATCGAAGAATTTATCTATACTCATCCCAAGGTAAGCGATGTTCAGGTTATCGGTGTGCCCGATGAGCAGTACGGTGAAGAAATTGCCGCCTGTATCATTCTCAAAGAGGGCGAATCAATGACAGAGGCAGAAATGAAGCAGTTTGTCCGTGATCATATGGCAAAGCATAAGGTTCCGAGATATGTTGATTTTGTCGATTCATTCCCGATGAATGCCGCAGGTAAAATTCTTAAATACAAGATGCGTGAGCAGGCTATTGAAAAATACGGACTTCAGAAGGCAAATTCTGTTGAGACCGCATAAATTAAAACTTAAGTGCTTCGCTTGTCGGAGCACTTTGCTTTGAAAAGAGATGATTATATGAAATATCCGATTATAGACTGCCACTGTCATGTCTATCCCGAAAAAATAGCGGAAAAGGCAGTGGAAAACATCGGTGCATTTTACGATATTGAAATGACCTTTGACGGCAAATATTCCACTCTCAGAAAAAGTATGGATGAAAACGGAGTTAAGCACGGAATAATATTTTCCGTTGCCACAACACCGCATCAGGTGCACTCAATCAATTGCTTTATTGCCGATACCGTTAAAAACAGCGACGGACTTCTTTCCGGTCTCGGAACTCTGCATCCGGATTCCGACAATATGGAAGGGGATATCGAAGAAATAATAGCTCTCGGACTTAAGGGTGTTAAGCTTCATCCCGATTTTCAGAAATTCAGAATCGACTCACCTGAGTGCGAAAAAATCTATTCTCTCTGTGAGGGTAGATTGCCAGTTTTGTTTCATACGGGTGACATCCGTTTTGATTTTTCCAATCCCGAAAGCGTTGTACCCGTTCTTGAAAGGTACAAAAATCTTACGGTCATCGGTGCTCATTTCGGCGGTTGGTCTTGCTGGAAAAGGGCGGCGGAAATGCTTCATAAATATGAAAACTTCTATGTCGACTGTTCATCCACTTTTAATTGGCTCAAAATTGAAGAGGTGGAGGAGCTTATAAACATATATTCAGCCGATAAAGTTCTTTTCGGAACAGACTTTCCTATGTGGAGCCACGAAAAGGAGCTTGAAAAGTTTATGAAGCTGAATATTTCCGACACTGATAAGAAAAAGATTCTTTATGACAATGCGGTAAAGATTTTTTCTTTGAAAATTCTCTGATTTTTTTATAAAATCTATTGACTTCATCACCTTGAAGTGTTAGAATAATCACAATTTAATATTAAAGGCTATGACGAAGACGGAAGAAGTCAAGTTTTCACAGAGAGTCGGCGGTGCTGTAAAGCCGATAAAACAACATTTCAGTTCCTATCACTTCCGAGCCGAAGGTCCGAAAACCTATGGTCAGTAGATACCTTCCGTGATTGCTGCGTTAATGCATAGAGCTTGTCAGAGCTTGAGGTGGCGGAGTTTTCCGCAATTTGAGTGGTACCGCGGGTATTATAAACTTAGTTTATTGCTCGTCTCAAAGGTTTCTTTGAGACGGGTTTATTTTTTACTTTTAAACATAAAGGAGGCAAAAGCAATGGAAATGAACAGAATCGACAGCGAACTCAGAGAGGTGGCTTTCCGAATTAAGGAGATGCGTGAAATTGCAGGCTACAGTGTTGAAGAAATGGCCGAAAAGGTTGATCTTACTGTCGATGAATACATTTCATACGAATCGGGTGCCGATGATTTACCCTTCTCTTTTATCCATAAGTGTGCAAAGGTTTTCGGCATAGGCAAAACCGACCTTCTCGAAGGACGAAGCAGTAATCTTTCATCATATACCGTTACAAGAAAGGGTCAGGGAAAGGTTATATCAAAGGACGAGGATGACGGTATTGAGATTGATCATCTTGCTCTTCTTTTCCGAAACAAGCTTGCTGAGCCCTATCTCGCTAAATATGAGTATAAAGAGGAGCTTCAGAATAAGGAAATTGCAACCACTACACACAGCGGTCAGGAGTTTGACTATGTTATTTCAGGTAAACTTAAAATCCGTGTGGGTAAGCATACCGAGGTTCTTGAAGCAGGGGACAGCATCTATTACAGAAGCTCCACTCCTCACGGTATGATTGCCGTTGACGGTGAGGACTGTACCTTCCTTGCAGTTGTTATTGCAGGTGAAGATACCATTGAACAGCAGGTTGTTAAGGAACATAAGATTACGAAAACTACTCACAACCTTGTTGTTGAAAAATTTATCGAAACTACTGAGGATGAAAACGGTGTCCTTCAGGATATCAGCTTCAAGAATGAAGATAAATTCAACTTCGCTTATGACGTTGTTGATGCAATTGCAGATAAATATCCCGATAAGCTTGCTATGCTTCATATCTCCAACGATATGACAGAAAGGCGCTTTACCTTTAAGGATATAAAGAAGGAGTCGTCCCGTGCGGCAAACTATTTCAGAAGTCTCGGTATTGAGAAGGGCGACAGAGTTATGCTTGTTCTCAAGCGACACTACCAGTTCTGGATTTGTGCTCTTGCTCTTCATAAGCTCGGTGCAGTCATAATTCCCGCAACAAATCAGCTTGTTGTTCACGATTTTGAATACCGCTTTGAGGCTGCGGGTGTTAAGGCTATTGTCTGCACCAGCGACGGAGAAACTGCAAATCAGGTTGACGAAGCCTGCAAGAAGTATGACGGACTTAGTGTTAAGGTTGTAGTCAACGGAGAAAAAGACGGTTGGCACAGCTTTGACAGGGAATATAAGCTCTTCAGAAGTATCTTTGAAAGGGAAGAGGACAGTGCTTGCGGCGACGATTCAATGCTTATGTTCTTCACTTCAGGAACAACGGGATATCCCAAGATTGCCTGCCACTCCTTCAAATATGCTCTCGGTCACTTTATAACTGCGAAATACTGGCACAGCGTTCAGCCTACAGACCTTCACCTTACTATTTCCGATACCGGATGGGGTAAAGCACTTTGGGGCAAGTTCTACGGTCAATGGATGAGTGAGGGTGCGGTGTTTACCTACGACTTTGACCGCTTTGATGCTTCAAAGATTCTTCCGATGTTTGCAAAGTATAACATCACAACCTTCTGTGCACCCCCGACAATGTACAGAATGCTTATAAAGGAAGACCTTTCCAAGTACGATTTATCATCAATAAGATATGCCACAACTGCAGGTGAAGCTCTTAATCCTGAGGTGTTCTATCAGTTCCAGAAGGCTACAGGTCTTGTAATTATGGAAGGCTTCGGTCAGACAGAAACTACCCTTACAATCGGTAATCTCGTCGGTACAACTCCCAAGCCGGGAGCTATGGGTAAGCCTATCCCCGGATATGATATTGCGATTGTTGATCCGGACGGAAATCCGTGTCCCGTTGGTGAAACCGGTGAAATTGTTGTCAGAACCGATAAGAAGATACCCTGCGGTCTCTTCAAGGGCTATTTCCGTGATGAAGAGAAAACAGCTGAGGTATGGTATGACGGAATGTATCACACGGGTGATACCGCTTGGTGCGATGAGGACGGCTACTATTGGTATGTAAGCCGTATCGATGACGTTATCAAGTCATCAGGCTACCGTATCGGTCCCTTTGAAATTGAAAATGTTATTATGGAGCTTCCCTACGTTCTTGAATGCGGTGTTTCTGCCGCTCCCGATGAAATGAGAGGTCAGGTTGTCAAGGCAAGTATCGTGCTTACAAAGGGCACAGAGCCTACCGAAGAGCTCAAAAAGGAAATTCAGAATTACGTTAAGAAAAATACTGCTCCTTACAAATACCCGAGAATTGTTGTGTTCAGAGATGAGCTTCCCAAGACAATCAGCGGTAAGATCCAGAGAAATAAGCTGTAAGACTGATTATCGTCAAAATGTACAAAGCACCGCTGCTTCAAAGCTTCAAATTCTGCGAAATTAAAAGCATTTTTTGTTGAAAAAAGGTGCGCGGTGTTTTATAATTAAAGGTACGAAAAAAAGGAGGTAGGACTATGACAGAAAAGCGTATAACTCTTTTTGCGGGTCATTACGGCAGCGGTAAAACCAATATTGCGGTAAACTATGCTTTTCATTTAAAAAAAGCAGGTTATCCGACCGTTATTGCCGACCTTGATATAGTCAATCCCTATTTTCGTACAAAGGACAGTGAAGAGGAGCTTAAAGAGCAGGGGATAGACCTTATCTGCTCCGAGTTTGCAAATACCAATCTCGATATTCCCTCACTTCCTCAGACAATGTACCGTGTTGTTCACGATAAAAGCTCCTATGCCGTTATGGATATAGGCGGTGACGATGCGGGAGCGGTTGCTTTGGGCAGATTTTCTGAGGCTATTGCTTCGGAGGATAATTACGAAATGCTCTTTGTTTTAAACTTCTTCAGACCTCTTACGAGAACTGCAGAAGAAGCATACACCGTACTTAAGGAGATTGAGTTTGCTTCAAAGCTTAAATTTACGGGAGTTGTCAACAACTCAAATCTCGGTGAGCTTACCACGGCTGAGGATGTTGCTTCCACCTTCAGTGAAGCAGAGCGATTCTGTGAAATGAGCGGACTTCCGCTTAAGTTTGTCAGCGCCGAGAAAAGTGTGAGTGAAAAGCTTGTCGGCAAATCGGAAAAGCTTTTCCCGCTGGAACTTCAAAAGAAATATTATTAAATTGGAGGTATGTTTATGCCAAAGGTTACGTTTAATACAGATATGTGTAAGGGTTGCGGACTTTGTGTTATCGCTTGCCCGAAAAAAATCCTTGTTATTGCCAAGGATAAAATCAATGCAAAAGGACATTCACCTGCAGAAATGACAGATGCAGAAAAGTGCATCGGCTGTGCTTTCTGTGCAACAATGTGTCCGGACTGCATAATCAAGGTTGAAAAGTGAGGTAATGAAAATGGCAGAAAAAGTACTTATGAAGGGTAATGAGGCTATTGCTGAGGCTGCTATTCTTGCAGGCTGCCGTCATTACTTCGGTTATCCCATCACACCTCAGACTGAAATTGCCGCTTATATGGCAAAGAAGATGCCCAAAATCGGGGGATGCTTCCTTCAGGCTGAAAGTGAAGTTGCCGCAATCAATATGGTGTACGGCGTTGCATCAACAGGTAAGAGAGTTATGACATCATCATCAAGCCCCGGAATCTCACTTAAGGCAGAAGGCCTTTCATACCTTGCAGGTAGTGACCTTCCCGCTCTCGTTGTTAACGTACAGCGCGGCGGCCCCGGCCTTGGCGGTATTCAGCCCTCTCAGGCAGACTATTTTCAGGCTACCAAGGGTTGCGGTCACGGTGACTATAAAACCATCGTTCTTGCTCCCTCCTCAGTTCAGGAAATGGCAAGCCTTACAGTAAAGGGATTTGACCTTGCTGAAAAATACAGAATGACTTCAATGATTCTTGCTGACGGTACAATGGGTCAGATGATGGAGCCTGTTTCCCTTGAGGAAGCAATGGTTACAGAGTATGACAAGTCATGGGCAGTAACAGGCACAAAGTGCGAAAGAAAGAAGAATATCATCAATTCACTTTCACTTGTTCCCGAGGAACTTGAAAAATTCAACTTCGAAAGATTCGAGAGATATAAGACTATCGAAGAAAACGAGGTTATGTATGAAGAATATATGATGGATGACGCTGAAATCTGCGTTGCAGCCTTCGGTATTGCCGCAAGAGTTGCCAAAAATGCAATCGTAAAGGCAAGAGAAGAGGGCATAAAGGTCGGTATGATTCGTCCCATCACTCTCTGGCCCTTCCCCAAGAAGGTATTTGAAGAGGCCGCAGAAAAGGTTAAGAGCTTTATTTCTGTTGAGCTTTCAATGGGGCAGATGATTGAAGATATCAGACTTTACACAAAGTCAAAGAAGCCGGTAGCTCTTTGCAACAGAGTAGGCGGTATGATTCCTTCACCTGAGCAGGTGCTTGAATCAATCAGAGAAGCAAACAAAGGAGGTAACGAATAATGGTAGTATTTGATAAACCCAAGTCACTTTGTGACGTACCCTTCCATTACTGTCCCGGCTGTACTCACGGTATTATTCACCGCCTTGTTGCTGAGGTAATTGACGAGCTCGGTATCGAGGGCAAGACAATCGGTGTTGCTCCCGTTGGTTGCTCCGTACTTGCATATAACTATTTTGCCTGCGATATGGTTGAGGCTGCTCACGGCCGTGCCCCCGCAGTTGCAACAGGTCTTAAGCGCTCCGATCCCGATAACCACATTGTATTTACATATCAGGGTGACGGTGACCTCGCTTCTATAGGAACTGCTGAAACAGTACACGCAGCCGCAAGAAACGAAAACATCACCATTATCTTTGTAAACAACGCAATTTACGGTATGACAGGCGGTCAGATGGCTCCCACATCACTTCCCGGTCAGGTTACACAGACCTCACCCTACGGAAGAGATACAAGCCATTGCGGCTTCCCCGTTAAGGTTTCAGAAATGCTTTCACAGCTTGACGGTGCAGGCTATATCGAAAGAGTAGCAGTTAACAACGTCAAGAATGTAAGAAACGCAAAGAAAGCTATCAAAAAGGCTTTCCAGAATCAGATTGACAAGAAGGGCTTCTCTCTTGTTGAGGTTATTTCAACCTGTCCCACAAACTGGGGTATGACTCCCGAAAAAGCTCTCGAATGGGTAGATGAAAAGATGATTCCTTACTATCCTCTCGGTGTATATAAGGACAGAGACGCTGAAAAGGAGGCAGAATAATGAGTACTACACAGATTCTTATTGCCGGCTTCGGCGGTCAGGGCGTACTTTTTGCAGGTAAGCTTCTTGCTTACAAGGGTCTTCTTGCTGATAAGCAGGTTTGCTGGCTTCCCTCCTACGGCCCGGAAATGCGCGGCGGTACTGCTAACTGCAGTGTTATCATCAGCGATGAGCCTGTAGGCTCACCTATCGTATCAAAGCCCGATATTCTTGTTGCGATGAACCTTCCCTCACTTGAAAAGTACGAGAAGGATGTTGTTTCGGGCGGTATTATTATTGTTGATTCAACACTTATCTCCAAGAAGGTTGAAAGAGATGACGTAACAACCTATTACGTACCCGCAACAAAGATGGCAAAGGACGAAGGCTTTGCAACTCTTGCAAATATGATTCTTATGGGTAAGCTTATGAAGGCTTGCAACGCACTTTCCTTTGACGGTATAGAAGCAACCGTACAGAAGGTTGTTCCTCCCAAAAAGGCAAATCTTATTGATATTAACATTAAGGCCATTAAAACAGGCTACGATTTTGAATAAGAGGTGTAATTATGGATATCAAGATTACAAAAACAACTGCCCCCAAGGCTAAGCCTGCGAAGGGCGAAAAGCTCGGCTTCGGTCACATTTTCACAGACCACATGTTTATCATGAACTACACAGAGGGCAAGGGCTGGCACGATGCAAGAATAGAGCCCTATGCTAATCTTTCACTCGCTCCCAGTGCAATGGTTTTCCATTACGGTCAGGAAATGTTTGAAGGTCTCAAGGCATACAGAGGCGCTGACGATAAGATTTATCTTTTCCGCCCCGATATGAATGCTAAGAGAGCAAACGCTTCAAACGAAAGACTCTGCATTCCCGAAATTCCCGAGGATATGTTTGTTGAAGCAGTTAAGGCTGTTGTTGATATTGACAGAGATTGGGTACCCGCTGACGAAGGTACATCGCTTTACATCCGTCCCTTTGTTATTGCAACCGACGAATTCCTCGGTGTTGCTCCCTCAAAGACATATCTCTTCATTGTTATTCTTTCACCCTCAGGTGCATACTATGAGAGCGGTCTTGCTCCCGTAGGCATCTGGATTGAGGATGACTATGTAAGAGCAGTTAAGGGCGGTATGGGCTTTGCTAAGACAGGAGGTAACTACGCTGCTTCACTTATTGCTCAGGTTAAGGCTCACGATGCAGGCTATTCACAGGTTCTCTGGCTTGATGGTGTTGAAAGAAAGTACATCGAAGAAGTCGGCGCAATGAATATTATGTTCAAGATAAACGGTAAGGTTATCACTCCCGCACTTAACGGCAGCATCCTTCCCGGTATCACACGTAACTCCATCATCAACGTTTGTAAGGCTTGGGGCTACGAAGTAGAAGAGAGACGAATTTCCGTTGATGAACTTGTTGAGGCCGCAAAGAACGGTACTCTTGAAGAAGTATGGGGTACAGGTACTGCAGCGGTTGTTTCACCCGTTGGCAAGCTTCGTTATATGGACGATGTTATGACAATCGGTGACGGCGGTATCGGTGAGCTTACTCAGAAGCTTTACGATGAGCTTACAGGCATCCAGTGGGGCAAGAGAGAAGATCCCTACGGCTGGAGAGTTGAAGTCAAATAAAATAAGCTTAGACCACCGTTTGTGTTTTGCAATCGGTGGTTCTCGTTTATATCGGTTAGGTATGTTTTTGAAAGATAATATTAACACCTCAAACACTTGAAATTTTGCTCACTATACTATATAATATTTATTTAGATTTAATTGTTTCAGGAGATTTTACAATGAGTAAAAAGATAATTGTCATCGGTGCCGGTGCGGCGGGTCTTATGGCCTCAGGCGTTGCTTCTGAGAATGGAGCCGATGTATTGCTTATAGAGCGAAACGATAAGGTTGCGAGAAAGGTTATGATCACGGGTAAAGGCCGTTGTAATGTCACCAATAACTGTACTATGATAAATGATCTTATTGCAAGTGTTCCCACAAACGGCAGATTTTTATACAGCGCTTTTTCACGCTTTATGCCCATTGACACAATGGAATTTTTTGAAGATATGGGTGTCTCGCTCAAAGTTGAAAGAGGCAACAGAGTCTTCCCTGAAAGCGATAAAGCTGTCGAAATCGTTGATGCACTCAACGCCTTCAGTCATGACGGCGGTGCCAAGAGAATTAAAGGGCGAGTCACTGAGCTTATTGTCGGCGACGGTGCTGTCAGAGGCGTAAGGCTTGAGGATGGTACAGAATATGAAGCTGACAGCGTTATCATTGCAACCGGCGGAGCTTCATATCCGCTTACAGGTTCAACAGGCGACGGATATGCTCTTGCAAAGCAGGCAGGACACAGCGTTACAGAACTCAAACCGTCTCTTGTACCTCTTGTCTGTCATGAGGGTTTCTGCAGTGATCTTCAGGGGCTTTCGCTAAAAAATACAGCTATCAGCGTAATAGATACAACGAGCTACAAAGAAGTTTATAAAGATTTCGGAGAAATGCTGTTTACTCACTTCGGTGTGTCGGGGCCGATGATTTTAAGTGCAAGTGCTCATCTTAAGGATATGAGTCCAAGAAAATATGAAATTCACATTGATTTAAAGCCTGCTGTCAGCTATGAACAGCTTGATAAGCGAATACAAAGGGATTTTCTTGAAAATAATAATAAAAACTTTATTAACGCTCTTGATTCTCTGCTGCCCAAAAAGCTTGTGCCTGTTATCGTCCGACTGACAGGGATAAAGCCTGCAACCAAAGTTAATCAGATAACCAAGGAACAAAGAGGAAATTTAGTTAATCTTCTGAAGGATTTAAAGCTTACCGTTCTGAAGTTCAGACCTATAGAAGAAGCTATTGTCACCTCGGGTGGCGTATCAACAAAAGAAATTGACCCGAAAACAATGGAATCAAAGCTCTGCAAAGGCCTTTTCTTTGCAGGTGAGGTTATAGATGTTGATGCCTATACAGGCGGATTTAACCTGCAGATTGCTTTTTCAACCGGCAGACTTGCAGGGGAGATTAGTAGTAAGTAGTACACATTCCGTAGGGAGCGACGCCCTCGTCGCTCCACTCAACCGTTACATCAAAAGTCAACGGAGCGACGAGAGCGTCGCTCCCTACAACCAAAGGAGAATATATATGAAAGTTATTAATGTAGCAATCGACGGACCTGCAGGTGCAGGTAAAAGTACCATATCAAAAGCCGCGTCAAAACAGTTGGGCTTCATTTATATTGATACCGGCGCATTGTACAGAACAGTGGGGCTCAACGCTATGAGAAAAGGTATTGATCTTCAGAATGACGACGAAATAGTTTCAACTCTCACCGATGACCTTCAGGTTGAGCTTCGCTTTGCTGACGGTGAGCAGAGAATGTTTCTTAACGGTGAGGATGTATCACTTGCTATTCGTACACCGGAAGCATCAATGGCAGCCTCGAGAGTTTCAGCTGTGCCAAAGGTAAGAGAGTACCTTTTTGATTTGCAGAAAAATCTTGCTAAAAGCAACAACTGCATTATGGATGGCAGAGATATCGGAACAGTTGTGCTGCCTGATGCAGATGTTAAGATATTTCTTACAGCTTCCCCTGAAGCAAGAGCCGAAAGAAGATACAAGGAGCTTCTTGAAAAAGGTATGGAAGCAAAGTATGAGGATGTTTTAGCTGATATGATCAAGCGTGACTATGATGATTCGCACAGGGCAATTGCACCGCTTAAGCAGGCTGAGGACGCAATTTTATGCGATACGAGTGGGAATACTCTTGAGCAATCAGTTGAGCTTGTTATTCAGATAATTAAGGATAAAACGGAATTTATAAACTAAAAATCAAAAAAGCGGCGGATAATATTTTCGACAATATAAGTCAACACTATAATCATAAATCTGTTTACAGTGAGTTGATTTAATTGTATTTTGATTATTCCAAACCGCCTAAAAATCACAAAATATACCCTTTCGTGAAGCCTCCGTTGTGGTTGGCTTCTCATATCGTATACGAATACCGTTGCAGAGGAAGAGAGAATATCCCTGAAACAGGAAGTCTTATAATAGCCTGTAACCACGTGGCTTTTTCGGATCCGGCTTTAATAGTGGCAAACTGCCCGAGAAAAATTCACTACATGGCAAAAAGCGATTTGTTTGAAAATCCCTTATCCGCTGTCGTACTGCGTAATATGAACGCTTTTCCCGTTAAGCGATGGACTTCTGACCGAAAGGCTCTGCGTTATGCGAAAGAGGTGCTTGACCGAGGCTGGGTGCTTGGAATTTTCCCTGAGGGCAGAAGAGTTCGAGGCGGGCTTCCTCCTGTTGAAGCAAGAACCGGCGTAGGTTATCTTGCCAAAATGACAGGCGCTGATATTTTGCCTTGCTGCATCTATAAAAAGCATAAAAAATTCCGTTCAGATATAACAATTGTTTTCGGTACCGTTATAAAAAACTCCGACCTCAGATTTAAAGGAATAAATAAATCTGAGGAAATGAAAAATGCATCAAATATTATTATGGATAGGATAAAAGAATTATGGCAAGCGGAAAATTCCAGATCGAAGTAGCAAAAAATGCGGGCTTCTGTTTCGGTGTTAACAGAGCCGTGAAAATTCTTTATAAAATGGTGGAGGACGGCAAAAAGGTCTGCACTTTGGGTCCTATTATTCATAATCCCACTGTTATTGAGGAACTCGAGGATCAAGGAGTAAGAATAATTGATTCTCCGTGTGAGACGCCCGAGGACTATGAGGTGGTTATCCGTGCTCACGGTGTTACAAAAGAGGTTATGAAAGAGCTTTCCGACAGCAACATTGCATATACCGATGCAACTTGCCCTTATGTGCTTAAAATACACAAAATTATAAAAGAAAATTCTACGCCCGACAATATCGTGTTTATAGCCGGTGATGAAAATCACCCTGAGGTCTGCGGCTTCCGCAGTCATTGCAAAGGACAGTCCTTTGTGTTTAAAAATGAAAATGAGCTTTTTAAAATACTCCAAAGTGACGCGAAAATTGCTCAAAAAGATATTATTCTTCTTGCGCAGACAACTTTTTCCGTAAAAGAATGGAAAAAAAGCGAAAAAATAATTCAAAAACTCTGTACAAATTCAAAATCTTTTGATACAATATGTAGAGCTACCCAAGATAGGCAGCAGGAAGCGGTGGAACTTTCAAAGAAATCCGATGCAATGATTGTTATCGGCGGAAGATTCAGCTCAAACACGGTTAAGCTTTATAACGTGTGTAAAGAAAACTGCGAAACCTATCTTATTGAAAGGGTGGAGGAATTAAAGGATATTGATTTTTCGTCCTTTAAAAAAATTGGTATAACAGCGGGTGCATCAACACCTGCACGTATAATAAAGGAGGTTGAAGTCTTTATGACCGAAAACTTTAATGAGCAAAAAAATATCAAGGAGACACAGGATCAGGAGTTGTTCTATGCAGCAGTAGATAGCATTGACGATACAAGCGATAATCCTTTTGTTGTTGGCATCGTTGTTGGCATTGCACCAAACGAGATTCAGGTTGATATCGGTAGAAAATATGCCGGCTTTATCCCTGTTGAAGAGTACAGCAATGACCCTACCGCCGACCCCGCAAAGGAACTTAAAATCGGCGACGAGCTCAATCTCATTATCATGAAAACAAATGATAATGAAGGCACCATGAAGCTTTCCAAACGTCTTTATGACAGAAGAGCATCATGGAAAAACATCGTAGCAGCTAAAGAAAACGATGAAATCGTTGAGGCTGTTGTTTCAGAAGCAGTAAGAGGCGGCGTAATCGCATACCCCATGGGTGCAAGAGTATTTATCCCCGCATCTCTTACAGGTCTTGGCAAGGACGAAGATCTTTCCACACTTGTTAAGGAAAAGGTTAAGTTCAGAATCATCGATATCGATGAGCAGAAGAAGAGAGTTGTTGGCTCGATCCGTGCTGTTCTCAGAGAAGAGCGCAAGGAAGCTACAGAAGCATTCTGGGCTAACATTGCTGAAGGCCAGGAATTCACAGGTACTGTTAAGTCACTCACCAACTACGGTGCATTCGTAGATCTCGGCGGCGTTGACGGTATGGTACATATCTCCGAGCTTTCATGGAAGAGAATCAAGCATCCTTCAGAAATCGTTAACGTTGGCGATACCGTTAAGGTATTCGTTAAGGCTCTCGACGCTGAAAAGAGAAAGATTTCTCTCGGCTACAAGAGAATCGAAGACAATCCCTGGGAAATCCTCAAGAGAGATTATCCCGTTGATTCAGTTGTTGACGCTACTGTTGTTGGTCTTACAACCTTCGGTGCATTTGCTACAGTTATCGATGGCATTGACGGTCTTATCCACATTTCACAGATCGCTGACCGCCACATCGCTTCACCCAAGGAAGTTCTCCATATCGGTGACGTTGTTAAGGTTAAGATCACAGAAATCGACTTTGATAAGAAGCGCGTAAGCCTTTCAATCCGTGCTCTTCTTGAGCCCGCTGTCGAGGTTGAAGAAGCTGCTGAAGCTGAAGTTGAAGCTGTTGCAGAGGAAGCAACAGACGCTGAATAAATCAATATTGAATTGCACCCTGTCAGATGATAGGGTGCTTTTTGTTTTGCAGTTTAAAAGTTGTATGTTTAAATCTATTTGCTGCGGAAAATTTTATAGACTGCCAATATCTTGACAAAAAGGATAAATAGTTTTATAATATGTTTAACGAACAAACGTTCTTTTTGAAGGTGACGAAATGGAAAGAATAATAATCCACTCGGATATGAATTCCTGTTATGCATCAATCGAGTGCAGTCTTAATCCCGAGCTTAAAGGGAAGCCTGTTGCCGTCGGCGGAAGCAAAGAGGACAGGCACGGTATAATTCTTGCTAAAAGTGAAGAAGCTAAAAAATGCGGTGTAAAAACAGGTGAGGTTATATGGCAGGCTCAGAGAAAATGTCCCGATCTGATTGTTGTGGAGCCTCATTTTGATATTTATCAGAAATATTCACGGCTTGCCTCAGAAATTTATGCCGATTATTCAGATAAAATCGAGCCGATGGGTCTTGATGAGGTGTGGTGTGATCTTACCGGTTATGCAAAAAGCTTTTCGGAAGCTCAGGCTATTGCAGCAGAAATCAGAGAAAGATTTAAAAATGAGTTGGGAATCACCGTTTCGATAGGTATTTCTTTTAATAAGATTTTTGCAAAGCTCTGCAGCGATCTTGCGGGCAGAGATGAGAGCTATACTGTTACAAAAGATAATTTCAAAGAAAAGCTGTGGCCGCTTCCGGTATCTTCTATGATGGGTATAGGCAGAAAAACAGGAAAAAAGCTTGAAGGCTACTGCATAAAAACAATAGGCGATCTTGCCGCTCTTACTCCGGAGTGGCTTAAAGCTGTTTTCGGTGTAGTAGGTCTTGATATGCACCGTAACGCTAATGGAGAAGATGCTTCTCCTGTTATGAATTACGGTGAAATGCCTGATGTGAAAAGTGTAGGTCACGGAATAACCTGCAGAGAGGATTTAAAAAACGAGGAAGAGGTGTGGCTTGTGTTTCTCTCTCTTTCTCAGAATATCGCTAAAAAACTGAATAAGGAGCGGATGATTGCTTCAGGTGTACAAATCAGTATCAGAGACAATCAGCTTATAACAAAGCAGTTTCAGTGCGAAACACCTATTGCCACACGGTCAGCCTTTGAGATTGCGCAGACTGCTTTCGAATTGTTTAAAAAGAATTATCTGTGGCGGAACGATGTGAGAGCGTTAACGGTACGGGCTATAAATCTGCAAAATGAAGCTGCGCCTATTCAGCTTGATTTATATAACGATTATAAAAAACACGACAGACAGATGAAAATTGAAGATACGGTGCTTAGCTTAAGAAAAAGATTTGGTGAAAAGGCTGTTATAAACTGTTGCTTGATGCTTGAAAATAAAATTCCCTACAGAGACGATGAAAAAACCACACCGTTCATGAAAGATTACAGATAACAGGAGAATACTATGGAAAGCAGAAAGGTTTATGTTGAGGTTCTTCTTCGGATTGACGAAGAGGGGAATAAGTGTCCCGTTTCTATCACTTGGGAAAACGGGCGGAAATATATGATAGACAGAGTTTATGATATAAGAAGAGCCTGCGCTATGAAGGTAGGTGGCACTGCCATACGCTACACCGTACGGATAGGTTCAAAAACTACCTATCTTTTTGAGGATGAAGGCAAATGGTTTGTTGAGAGAGATAGTTAAAAATTAGCTTTTTATTATGAAGTATATGAATGAGAAAATCCTCTTGCTTTTTTATAAAAAATGGTGTAATATTACAGTAGTTGTGCAAAAACCCATAATATTCCACAATATTTTGTGTTTTAAACTGATTTTGTGAAAGGAAACTGATATAATGGCAAAAAAATCAGGATATTCTAACGATGATATAGTTATGCTCGAAGGTGCCGACAAGGTCAGAAAAAGACCGGCGGTTATTTTCGGCTCTAACGGTATTTCCGGATGTGAACACTCGGTGTTTGAAATTCTTTCAAACTCCATAGATGAAGCAAGAGAGGGCTACGGCGATAAAATCGTTGTGACCCGTTACAGCGACGGCTCCGTTGAGGTTCAGGACTTCGGCAGAGGTATTCCCGTGGGCTATAATAAGAAGTATGACAGAGAAAACTGGGAGCTTATTTTCTGCGAAATGTATGCAGGCGGTAAGTATAACACCAACTCCGGCGGCAGCTATGAATATTCTCTGGGTCTTAACGGTCTGGGCCTTTGTGCCACTCAGTTCGCAAGCGAATATATGGATGCCGAAATTAAAAGCGGCGGTGAAAGGCATACCCTTCACTTTGAAAAGGGTATTAACATCGGCGGTCTGACAACAGAGCCCTACGGTAAGAAGGATACGGGCACAAGAATCAAGTGGAAGCCTGACCTTGAGGTTTTCACCGATATTGATATTTCACTCGAATATTATCAGCAGGTGCTTCAAAGACAGGCTATTGTCAATCCGAAAATCCGTTTTGAGCTGAAAAATCAGATCAAGGGCGGCTTTGAAACCTTTGTTTATTACTATGAAAACGGCATCAGCGATTACGTTAAAGAAATTGCGGGTGAGGATTCTCTTACGTCCGTTCAGTTCTGGAACACGGAAAGAAGCGGTAAGGACCGTGATGACCTGCCCGAATATAAAGTAAGACTCAATGTTGCTCTTACCTTCTCTAATAAAAAGCAGCTTATAGAATACTATCACAACTCAAGCTTCCTTGAATTCGGCGGCTCACCCGATAATGCGGTCAAAAGTGCACTTGTGTCACAGATTGATGCTTATCTTAAGCAGAGCGGCAAATATACCAAAAGTGATGCTAAAATCAAGTTTCAGGATATTGCCGACTGTCTGATTCTCGTTTCATCCTCCTTCTCGACGGAAACTTCTTATCTTAATCAGACAAAGAAGGCTATCACCAATAAATTCATTCAGGAGGCTATGACGGAATTTCTCCGCCATCAGTTTGAAATTTACTTTATAGAAAATAAGCTCGAGGCAGATAAAATCGCTGACCAGGTGCTCGTCAATATGAGAAGCCGTGTCAGAGCCGAAAGCACAAGACTCAACCTTAAAAAGACCCTTGCCACCTCAAACGATATGGCAAACAGAGTGCAGAAATTTGTTGACTGCAGAAGCAAGGATATAGACAAAAGAGAGCTCTTTATAGTGGAGGGTGACTCAGCATTGGGCGCCTGTAAGCAGGCGAGAGACTCGGAATTTCAGGCAATTATACCCGTCAGAGGTAAGATACTCAACTGCCTTAAGAGTGAATACGATAAAATATTCAAAAGTGAAATTATCACCGACCTTCTTAAGGTTCTCGGCTGCGGTGTAGAGGTGCACGCAAAGAGCATGAAAAACCTTTCCACTTTCAGCCTCGATAATCTGCGCTGGAGTAAAATCATTATCTGTACCGACGCCGACGTTGACGGCTATCAGATACGCACACTTATTCTCACAATGATTTACCGTCTTGTGCCCACACTTATCAAGGAGGGCAGGGTTTTCATCGCCGAATCGCCCCTCTATGAAATCACAAGCGGCAACGAAACCTGGTTTGCTTACACCGAAAAGGAAAAGAGCGATGCCATTGAGGCTATCGGTAATAAAAAATACACCATTCAGCGCTCAAAGGGTCTCGGTGAAAACGATGCGGATATGATGAATCTTACAACAATGAACCCTGCAACAAGAAGACTTATCAAAATTGACCCCGCAGAGGCTCAGGCAACTGCAGACAAATTTGACCTTCTGCTCGGTGACAATCTGACCGGCAGAAAGGATTATATCGCTAACTACGGTCATCTTTATATTGATATGACCGATGTCAGCTGAGAGGAGGTAGTACCTTGGCTAAAAAGAAAGCTACAGATAAAAAGAAGAAGGAAGACAAAGACCTTCTCAAAAATACCCATATTGCCAATGCGGGCGAAATGATTGAGCAGCGTATTACCGACACTCTCGAAATCAACTATATGCCCTATGCGATGAGTGTTATTCTTTCCCGTGCCATTCCCGAAATCGACGGCTTCAAGCCCTCGCACAGAAAGCTTCTTTACACAATGTATAAAATGGGGCTTCTTACGGGCGGCAGAACAAAGTCTGCTAACATCGTCGGTCAAACTATGCGCCTCAACCCTCACGGCGATGCGGCTATTTATGAAACAATGGTACGTCTTTCAAGAGGTAACGAGGCTTTGCTTACTCCCTTTGTAGACTCAAAGGGTAACTTCGGTAAGGCTTATTCAAGAGATATGCACTACGCTGCCGCACGATATACCGAGGCAAAGCTTGAAAGCATCTGCTCCGAGCTTTTCGGTGAAATAGATAAAGATACCGTTGATATGGTCGATAACTACGATAGCACTATGAAGGAGCCTTCGCTTCTTCCCGTAACCTTCCCGTCGATTCTCGCCAATGTCAACCTCGGTATCGCCGTCGGCATGGCAAGCTCAATAGCTTCTTTTAACCTTAAAGAGCTTTGCGAAACCACCATTGAGCTTATAAAAGACCAGAGCCACAACTGCATCGACACAATGCCTGCTCCCGATTTTGTCGGCGGCGGAACAATCCTTTGCAACCGTGATGAAATGGAAGAGGTTTACCGCACCGGCAGAGGCGGCATCAAGGTGCGAGCAAAATACACCTACGACAAGGAATTCAACTGCATTGATATTACCGAAATTCCGCCCACGACCACGGCTGAGGCAATTATTGACAAGGTTATCGAGCGTGTAAAGGCGGGCTCTGTCAAGGAAATCACCGACATCCGTGACGAAACCGATAAGAACGGTCTTAAAATCACAATCGACCTTAAAAGAGGTACAGATGCAGATAAGCTTATACAGAAGCTTTACAGACTTACACCTCTTGAGGACTCCTTCTCATGTAATTTTAACATTCTCGTTGACGGTTATCCGAGAGTTATGGGCGTCAAGGATATCCTTATTGAATGGATACGCTTCAGAGGAAGATGCGTTTTCCGCCGTGTCAGCTTTGAGCTTAATAAAGCCAAAAACAGGCTTCATCTGCTCAAGGGTCTTGAAAAGATTTTGCTTGATATTGATAAGGCGATTGCAATTATACGCAACACCGATGAAGAAAGCGAAGTTATTCCCAACCTGATGATTGGCTTCGGTATTGACGAAATTCAGGCTGAATATGTGGCTGAAATCAAGCTGCGTCATCTTAACAGAGAGTATATCTTAAAGCGACTCAAGGATATCGAAAACCTCGAAGAAACCATTAAGGATATGACCGATATTCTTTCATCAAAGGCAAGAGTGAGAAAAATCATCATCGGCGAGCTTAACGATATTATCAAAAAATACGGCACTGAAAGAAAGAGCGCAATTCTTTACACAAGTGAAATTGAAGCTGAGGATAACGAGGAAGAAATTCCCGATTATGCCGTTAATCTCTTCTTTACCAAGGAGGGATATTTCAAAAAGATTACGCCGCTTTCACTTCG
>JAZSPQ010000022.1:0-8393 GCA_045537485.1 Acutalibacteraceae bacterium
TAAGGAGGTGAGGTTATGGAATACTACGTTGACAAGAACGAGACTATTGCAGGTCGGCTGTATAAATGCGGTAAAAAGTATTATATGGCGGAGACAGGGCGTAAGTCTGATGTGGCGATGGGGAGCTTCGTCGGGTCGAAAGGACTTAAAACCACAAGCTATTGTACGGCACAGCGGTTTTTGTATCAAAACGGCTGTGTAAGAAAAGTATAAGGAGGAAAGGTAATGAAAAAGAGAGAAGCAGATAAGTTATTGGCTGAACAGTTTAAGCAGCTTAACCGTAAGGCGGATGAAGTTGCCAAATGTGATTTAACTGAGGAGTATGTGCAGCTCGTTGACAGTATGTTAAAGGTTTATACCGTATTGTCAAGCTCTGAAGACGGCTTTGAATCGGATTTCGGTACAACACCAACCACTATTGGGAGCTAAAGGTTATTGGTTAGCTATGGTATAGGACAAAGCAACTAAAAAATATTATTAGACAAGGAGGATGATACATATGGGAAGAAGAGATTTACCGACAGTAAGAGGTTTTTTACGTATGCCGGACGGTTCCGCAAAGCCGATGGAGGAGCTTACTCCCGAAGAGCTTGATAAATGGGACAGAGAAAGAGTACACAGAACAAGCAGAGTTATGAGTGAAATCTTCAGTGCTTATCCTGAGGCAGCGGCTTTACTTGAGGAAGTCTCACCCGAAAGGAAAAAAGCTTTTTATGAGCGTTTCCCGGAATTTAAAAAAACCACTGCATAAAGCAGTGGCACAAACACAAACAAATAGGCGCTTTTTGTTACCAGCAGACAGTGCCTATAAGTTTGTTTTATTTTAACAGATATTTATTAAAAAATCAAGGAGAAATTTAAAAATGGATAGTTATATCTTTATAGACGGGCTCGTTATGTGGCTAAGCGTAGGATTTTTTATATTTTTGTTTTTCTTTGTAGTCTATGTAGGCTGTGTAAATGTTAAGCTTACAAGAGAAAATGAAAAGCTGATGCGTGAATGTGATTTAAAGACGGACAAGCTCAACAGGCTTTATTCAAAGCTTTCCGACCTTAAGGACAAGTATTACAAGGAAGGCTTTAAAAAGCAGCTTGAGGAGAACGGCGATGTATAAGTGTTTGAATTGCGGAGCGGAGTTTGAGGAAGCCTTTGTTATAATCGAGGAAAGCGGGGAGCGATGGAGTGTTTGTCCGACCTGCAGGGGAGCTGAAATAACAGAAGCTAAAAAGTGCGAGCATTGTGGAGAATATTTCACTGACGATACCTATGGTGTTGTTTGTGAGGAGTGCGCCGGTGAAATTAAAGACCGATTTTCGGAAATAGTACAAGACCGATTTACACCGCTTGAAATCGATATACTGAACGTTGTTTACGATGGGGTGAATATAGGATGAGCAACACATTATCTGTATACAGGCAGCTTATTAACACACCTGAAAATTTATTTGAAGTGCTAAAGCGTGAAATCGGGCTTAAAACAGACTGTATTCCTTTTGCAGTAAAAGCTATTTCTAATCTTAAACTATTAGGTAATCTTACAGAAGCCGAGGCGGTTAACGCGGCAAATGTTTTCCTGGCTAATTTACAGACATTGAACCAAGGTGGAATTAAAGCCGAGGATTATGACAAAATAGATTTTGTTAAGCGAGGCAAATCGATTACGATTTCTGCACGAGTTGAGGCTTTTTACAGAGCGGCAGCGCGTAAGGGGTATCGCATTACTGACACTATAGTTGCCGTTCCGAAGGAAGACAGTGATACCACATATTTCCGTGAGGAATTTTATAACGGTGAGATTGTTTATGTTTTAGAGGATAGGCGCATAAATCCTGACCGTAAAATAACGGCTGAAAGAATTGCAAACAATTATTTTTCAAAGTTTATATGTCGGCTTACGGTTATAAATACAAAAGACGGTACACGTTTTATGTCAGAATGTGAAATGTCGGCCGAGGAAATGCTTGAGATATCAAACACCGGCGAGCAAGGAATATATAAAACAAAGTGGGTGGAATACGCAAGAACAAACGGAACTGTTGGTAAACGTAAGGTTGTAACAGAAGAACTTAATACGGATAGCTTCTGGTGCAAATGGACAGGTGAAATGGCGAAAAAAACTATAATTCGCAGAGCCTTAAAACGTGTTAAAGAGGTATTGCCAGAGCTTAAGGATACAATATATGCCTTTGATAAAGAAGAAGAGTTCGAGCCACCTGAAAGTTTCCTGCCACCTGAGAAAATAGAATTTGAAATTCCGATGGAAGCTGTTAAGGTTGATATTACAAATCTTACAGCTGAGCAAAAGGAAGATATTAAAGAAACTTTAGATTTATTTAAGGTGAATCCAAAGCTTGCTGTAGATAAGGCAAATGAAATCAAAGCATTGCTTGAGGGCGGCGCCGAACTGCAGGAAGTTATTAACACACATTATGCAAGTATTGTTAATATTGCAAGAAGCAAAAACACTTTTCCGATAATAGAACCGTGGTTTGGTAAATTATTGAAGGGCGGCAAAAGTAATGAATAAAACAAAGCTTAAGCAAGGCTCTTTAGAATGGGAAAAGGCTCGCCTTACACGAATTGGAAGTAGTGAGGTATTCGATATTGTACGTTACTATGCTTCTGATGAGGAGCTGCAGAACTGCGGTATAAATGCCGAACGCTTCAGGGAAGAAAAGCCTTATACAACCACGTGGGCGTTATACCATAAGATACTTAACGATGGTGTGTATCAAAGACAGCCGGTACCTCCGGAGTTTGCCGAATACGGTCACGCAGTAGAGCCATACGGTTTAAAGGTTTTGCAAGCAGGGAGAACGCATAAGCTAAAGCCCGGTGCGGTTTATGTGTCTGACAGACTGATTGCAAGTCTTGATATAAGCGGTATCAGCGAGGAAATTGATGTACAACCGTTTAATTACGGCGGTGGGTTTGTACCTGTGGGCAAAAAATTTGTATGCGAGCAAAAAACAATGATGCCGAATGTTATTAAAAGAGGCTTACCGTTTAAATACATAATTCAGGCGCAGTATCAGATAACTATGACAAAGGCTGATTTTTATATTCTTCAGATAATGGTGCTTGAAAACGATACCGTTTTTGAGCGTGGCAGGATAACCCAAATGTCAAAGAAAAAAAGAGCAGAATATCTTAAGGACAAGCTAAGCGTAAATATGCTCTATTTTGCAAACAATCCTCATTTGTCGGCATTAATTAATGTCTGTATTGAGCGTTTCTTTCGTGATGTGGATAACCGTAATGAGCCAAAAGCATTTATAGCACACGATACATCTAAAAATATAATAGAAAGCATACGCCTTAACACCGTGTATAACAAAGAGCTCTCACTTACGTTTGACTTAAGTGAATATAAAAAAGCAAAAGAGGATGCGGAGAAAGCAGAAGAAAGGCGCAAAGCAGAGCTTCAAAAAATTGTTGAGCAGGTGAAAGAATATAACGCAAGCCGTTTTAAAACCGAAGACGGCAAGCTTACAGGAAGCTTTTCTGCTGCAGGGGCTTTTCTGCTTAAGGAAAAGGAGTAGGCAATGGAAAGATTTACATTACGTCCTTATCAGGAAGCAGCGGTGCAAAATGCTGTAGAAATGTTAAAAGAGCGCGGAAATTCTCTTATTGTAGCAGGTACGGGAGCAGGAAAAACAATTATGATGGCGGCGGCGATAGGCAGATTTGCAAACGGCTTTTATGCTGATAATAAAAAAAGGCCGCACGTGCTTGTGCTGGTGCATCGGACCGAAATACACGACCAGAATCACACAAAATTTTCTAAGGTGTGTCCTGAACTCGCAACAAGTGAAATAACATCGGTAAGAAAAAGCTTACACGGTTATGTACATTTTGGAATGGTGCAGACAGTTGTAAATTTACTTGATGACTTCGCTGATGCAGGAAGTTATTTTGACCTTATTGTAATAGATGAGGCCCACCACGCTAAGGCGAGCACCTATGAAAGCATTATAAATTGGAATAAGCAAGGCAAGCCGAACGCTGCACTTTTAGGAGTTACTGCTACGCCTAACCGTGGTGATAAGCTACCGCTTATAGAGCTCTTTGATAACTTTAATCAAATTACGTCACGTTTTCTGATAGACAGTCATTATCTTGTAAGACCACGGTTTATAGATGCATCGCCAATCTTTCAGACTGATGATGGAGACGAAAAAGGACATTTAAGTAAAAACTGCAAATTTGATGTATTCGGAAAAGAGCTTATAAAAAAGCTATGTCAGGATTACTTAAGGTTAAAGGAATCCGGTAAATCGGTGATTTTTGCGCCGTCTCACGAGTTCTGCATCCTTATATATGAAACCTTAAAGGAATTAGGCAGATGCCCTGCGTATCTTTCGTTAGGGCTTGACGATATAACGCGTAAAGAGGAACTCAAAAGGTTTGAGGACGGAGAATCAGAGGAGCTTATAAACGTTGATATTTGTACTGAAGGTTATGATTATCCTGAGCTTCGTAATATAGTTGATTTTGATACCAACGGAACACACGGACAATGGGTACAAAAGGTGGGTAGGGTTTTACGTACTGCGCCAAATAAAACAACCTGTACAGTAATTGATTTCGGTGGGAATATAGACCTTTATCCTGAAGGGGTTGAGACGGACGTTAATTTAAACGGTGTTTTTAAAAAGCCAAAGGGTGAGCATTTAACTGCCGATGAATTTTTTGAACCGAAAAACCATAAGGAAAGCGTAACCAAGGATTACGTCTCAGAGGGAGAACACGGTTATACGCCGTACAATCCGCCTTACGGCTTTGAAACGGTGCTCGATAAGGATTTTGGAATAGTGCTTGTTGCCTGTGGCAAAACAAAGGACTGCATAATATTATCCGACAAAAATAATACAACTGCATATTTTGGCGACAAAGCAAGCCTTGTAAATTACAAAACCGGTGAGTTTGATACATTAGCGGTTGAAGGAATAGGATGGGTCGGAGAAATAACAAAGCCGAACCGGGATATAAGTCGGTTGCAGGTTGAGCTTTTAGCACCAGAATATGCAACAACGGCATTGGATTGGTATGGAGCTAACTGCTGCATATGCTGGAAGGCGTGGAAGGAAGAAATAAAATGTTTGAGCAAAAATGTAAAATAAAGGACCTTTTACTGACAACCAACGGTGAATGCGCGCTGACACTCATAATTCCTAAATCCTTTCTTGAATTGTACGATGAATATAAAGATAAATTTCTTAAAATCAAACTATGCATCTGGCGTAATAAGCGGAGCCGCGATGCTAATGCGTACTTCTGGGAGTTATGCGGTCAGCTTTCGGAAAAGCTTGAGCTTCCTCCGCGAGACATATATCGTGTACTCGTTAAAGAGGTGGGCGGCAATTATGAGGTAACGCCCATCAGAAACGATGCACTGGACAGTTGGATTGAAATATGGGAAAAGCGTGGGCTTGGTTGGGTGTGTGAGCCGTTAGGAAAAAGCAAATTTAAAGGTTATACAAACGTAGCAAATTATGTGGGTTCTTCGGAATACGATTCAGCGCAGATGTCGCGGCTTATTAAGCTTTTAATCCAGGAGTGTAAAAACAATGGCATAGAAACTGCTACGCCCGAAGAGCTCTCTTTATTGGAGTATAGCGAATGAGCCAATTATCAAAAGCGTGTGCTATTTCCGCTAAGGTTCGCCGTGAAGTTATGGAACGTGACGACGGTAGAAGTATATTGAGTGGTTCACGCGAGAATATACAAATCGCGCATTATATATCCCGTTCAAGGGCGGGACTTGGAATACCGCAAAATCTTGTCTGCCTTACCGCCAAGGAGCATTACGAATATGACAACGGCAAATATCATAAAGAAATTAAAAAACGCATAGAGAACTATTTAAGACAACAATACCCTGATTGGGACAATACAAAATTAACGTATAGAAAGTGGTGATAGAATGTTTAATTTAGTAGTTTTAACAGGTCGCTTAACTGCTGATCCTGAGCTTAAGACCACTACTAACGGACTTTCGGTTACATCCTTTTCCATTGCCGTTAATCGCCCTTACCGTTCCGGTGAAGAACAACAGAGCGATTTTATTAATATTGTTGCTTGGCGTCAAACGGCGGAATTTATATGCAAGCATTTCAGAAAAGGAAATTTAATCGGTATAGAGGGTTCTATTCAGACCAGAAGGTATCAGGATAAGAACGGTAACAACCGCACCGCATTTGAGGTTGTGGTTAATAACGCTCAGTTCGTGGAGTCCAAGCGTGATTCTCCGCCCGGAGGCGAGCCTGCTTCTTCCTTCAGCAATGCCGGTGTTAATGATTTCACCGATTTAGGCGAAGCAGCAGAAGATGACTTACTATTTTAAGGAGGAAAAATAATTGGCAAGACCCATTAAAGAAGGGGTTGATTATTTTCCTTTTGATACAAATTTCTTTACTGACGATAAGGTTAAACTACTTCGCTCAGAATTCGGTGCAAAAGGCATATATACACTGGTGTATCTTCTGTGCGAAATGTATGGAAAAAATGGATACTTTATCAAATGGGATAAAAACAAGTGCTTCTTAGTGTCTGATGGTGCGGGTTGTGGTTGTAATCCCTCATACATAAGCGAGCTTATTTCGGGTGCTTTAAGATGTTCTTTCTTTGATGAAAGGGTGTTTAAATTGTTCGGAGTATTGACCTCTGCGGGTATCCAGCGGCGTTATATCAGAATGTTTAACAGCCGTGATTATATTTATATTTATGAAGAATATTGGTTGCTTAACATCAATGATAAAAATGATGTTCCACCCAGTGTTCTTAATAAGCTTGCCTTTAAAAAGGTTTTCGGTACAGAAAACCCTGATAAAACTACCGAAAACCCCTTTAAAAGTACAGGAAATGCACAAAGTAAAATAGAAGATACTAACGTATCTCAAAGAGAGAGTAAAGCTTTTTTCTCACCCACCCTTGGAGAAGTTAAAGATTTTTGTAAAAAAGAAAAATTAAAAATCAACGCAGAAAAATTCTTTTATTATTACAATGCGAAAAATTGGCAAGGCATATCTGATTGGAAATCTAAAGCACGTGAGTGGCAGGTGACAGAGAACGTAGCTTCCGAGGGAGAAGCTTCTTATGATTTGGAACTATTCAAACAGATGCTAAATGCTAAAGTTAAGGAGTCTGAATGAAATGATGCAGAAAGGAATGATTAAATTCACTATACCTCTGCCGCCGATAACCAAGAAGAATCATCAGAGGATATTGATTAATCGTGAAACAGGAAAGCATTTTATAGCTCAGAGTGAGCAGTACATACAGTATGCCAAGGATGCAGCCTGGTTTATACCTAAAGGTCAGTTGATAAATGTGCCGGTAAATGTTAAGTGTGTGTTTTATATGCCGACAAGACGTAAGTGTGATTTAACCAATCTGCTTGAAGCGATTGACGATGTAATGGTAAGCTGTGGATTGCTCACAGACGATAGCTACTCGGTAATTCACAGCCACGACGGTAGCAGGGTGATGTACTGCAAGGAAAGACCAAGAACCGAGATTGAGATTGTTGAGGTGGGGGGAACTTGAAAGAATGTATAATTTGCGGTTCACCCTGCCATAGCAAATATTGTTCGCAAGAATGCTATTTGAAAAACGAACGGAGAAAATACAGTCAAAAGCATCCAAAATACGAAAAATTTTACGTTTTTTATGATAAGAATGATTTTGTAAGATACTGCGGTACAAGTGAACAACTTGTAGAGGACGGAACCTTTTCCAGCGAAAATGCTGTAGCTACGAAGGTAAGCAGAATTAAATCAGGGGAATTAAGCGGAAATGTATTTATTTTAAATTGTCTTGTTACGGAGTGAAGAGAAATGGATTCGAAAAAATTGGAAAAGATTACTGAAAAATTTTGCGATAACTATTGCAAATACCCTTGCCAAATAAAGGACCAGGATAAGCTTGACGATATCTGTGAGAAATGCCCGATGAACGATTTGTTTGAGTTTTTGGATTAGGGGGATTAGTTTTATGGAACAACAACTTGTAACAGAGATTAGGGCTAACTATGATGCGGGGTATTCGTTAGATTCGATAGCTGAAATATACAGAAAAAAACAAAAAGTGGACTATAATATTGAGCTCACAAAAAATAAAGCGTACAAAGATATTTGTAGAATAGTTTATGACTACATAATAGAACGCGGTTCAATATAAAAGAGGTGTAATTATGACAAATTTTGAAAATATAAAAGCTATGGATATAGACGAGCTATCAGATGTGTTTTATTCCGGAATAGATAAGATATGCTTTGAGAACTGTACAAAGATTTCGGGGAATAAATTTGAATGTCCGATTAAGGATGATGTAACCCCTGAAAACTGTAAGCAATGTATAAAGCATTGGCTTGAAAGTGAGGTAAAGGAA
>JAZSPQ010000106.1:0-5588 GCA_045537485.1 Acutalibacteraceae bacterium
CTCCTTATTGCCGGGAGAGGGATTTTCTGAAACAGGCTGACCGTTAGATATGAAATATTCTTTATAATCGTTTATAAGCTTTACGGTCCGATTGAATACATCTTCGTTTACACAGCGGTTCATAAGTATCTGCTCTGCACCAAACATTTCCGGAACTTCAGTAAGCACCGCAGTACCGCCCATTGAAACAAGTCTGTATGTAATCTTACCGCAAAGAGGGTTAGCGGTGATACCCGAAAGTCCGTCACTGCCGCCGCATTTGAGACCGATTTTCAGCTTGCTTACGGGTACCTCTGTTCTTTTATCTTTTGCGGCAATTTTTTTGAGTTCATCAATAATCTTGATAGCCTCGGTAATCTCATTCTCGTAATCCTGTGCGTTCAAGAAACGGATTCGTTCTTCATCATATTCACCGAGTACCTTTTTCAGCTCTGTTATATTGTTGTTTTCGCAACCAAGACCCAGTACAAGCACTCCGCTTGCGTTGGGGTGTTTAATAAGTCCGCAGAGAATTTTCTGTGTTCTCTCGTGGTCACCGCCGAGCTGACTGCAACCGTAAGGATGCGTATAGGCAAAAGCACCTGTGAGCCTTGCAATTTTCTCTGCTGCTTTGTTTATAC
Organism: Acutalibacteraceae bacterium; assembly: GCA_045537485.1. Classification (GTDB taxonomy): domain Bacteria; phylum Bacillota; class Clostridia; order Oscillospirales; family Acutalibacteraceae; genus UBA6857. The sequence goes on from JAZSPQ010000106.1 coordinate 621, forward strand.
ATCCTACAGTAGGGATTATCCATATATCGTTTCGTATGCCTATGTCACCGTTTTTGCGGATATAGGCTTTTATCATTTGTGGTTTTTCTTCTTCAGGGAACTTAAAATCGGAAGTATATGTGTATTCCTGCGTGCCTGAAAGTGCGGTTTTCATATTGTGTGAATGAACATGCTCGCCCTCAGAAATATCTTCGGTTGCAATACCGATAGGAAAGCCGTATTTGATTATTTTTTCATCCTTTGCAATATCTCTCACGGCGTATTTATGCCCGTTTTCAAGGTTAACCTTAACATTATCATCGGGATGAATTAAGATATAGCCCATTTTAATGCCTCCCTTATACCGCCTAAGTGTATTCTGTCGATGCTTTCGGTTACAAGCTTTGCCATCCGGCTCAAATTTTCACCCCATAATTCTTCGCTTGAAAGAATATCGGATATGCTGTTCCCTTTGATGAAAGAAACTGCTTTTTCGTTATCCTGCGGCTCGTTTGCTTTGTAGTATTCAATAAGGCAAGCGAGAGAAAACACCAAAGGCTTCGGCAGAATACCGTTAGTTTCTGCATAGTCAAGAATTGTCGGCAGAACACGGACAGAAAATTTACTTGCAGAATTCAGAGCAATCGATTGCCAAAGATGCTTTATATACGGGTTAGAAAAGCGTTCTATAACAGATTTTGCAAAAACAATATTCTCTTCTGTCTCGCCGAGAGTGGGCAGAATATACCCGAAAAGACAGGTGTTAAGATACTCTTTAAGCAAATCATCGTCAAGACTTTCTCTGACTGTTTCAGTTCCGCAAAGGAGTGATGGGAAAACGAGTGCCGTATGAGATCCGTTTAGAATGCGCACCTTCATTTTTTTGTAGGGTGACACATCATCTGCCCAGATTACATTTATGCCTGCTTTTTTAAGGGGAAGTTCATTTTCAAAATCGCCCTCAATTACCCAAAGATGAAAAGGTTCAGCAGTATTCATAAGATTATCTTCATAATCGATATTTTTGCAGAGTTCTTCTGCTTCATCTTTCGGATATCCCGTTACAATACGGTCAACAAGAGTGTTGCAGAAGGTATTCTCTTTTTCTATCCAGTGGGTAAAATCAGCACCGAGATTCCAAAGCTCTGCATATTTAAGAACACACCTTTTAAGTGCATCGCCGTTATTGTCTATAAGTTCGCAAGGAAGAATAATAAAACCGGGGAGCTTTAATTCAAAGCGATGATATAAAAGCTGTGTGAGCTTGCCCGGGAAAGAAAGTGCAGGCTTATCACAAAAAGCACAGCTTTCATCAAATTCAATGCCTGCTTCCGTTGTGTTGGAGATGATGAATCTCATATCCGGGTTTTCGGCAAGAGCAAGGTATGACGAAAAATCAGCATAAGGGTCAACACCCCTACTGACGGAGTGAATTTCAGTATGCTCGCATATTTCTTCTCCGTTTCCGATACCACGAAGGAAAAGATTATATCCGCCGTTTTGCTCGTTTATGATGCTTGTTTTGCCGCCTTTTGTGGGCTGAACAATAACAATCTTACCGTCATATAGCCCTTTTTCATTGAGAATATGTATAAAGTGGTCGGCAAAGCCTCGCAGAAAAATTCCGCTTCCGAATTGAATAATCGTTTCTTTCATTTTATATTGTTTCTCCAAACTTAGCCATAGAGTTAGCTTTTGATATAACTGTTTATTCCTTGTTTTGAGAGTTCAGCACTTCATAGGCAACATCAGGGATGTCTGTTATGATACCGTCGGCTCCGATGCTTTGCAAAAACTCCATTTTTTCTGCATCATTGATTGTCCAGTAGTGAACTGCGATATTATTTTTATGAGCAAAATTCACAAGCTTTGATGTACCCATATTTACAATATATCTGTTGGGCGGCACCTGCAAAACATCAAATTTATAATAGCCCTCAGGTCTGTCAATGTCAAGAAGAGCATCAAAGAACAACCCTGCAGCTTCCATATTATAGGCAATACGGGTCAAGTCGGGATAGTTCTCATCAATATATAAAAGAATTTCCTTGTCAAAGGAGGCAATAATCACTCTGTCAAGTAGCTTCATATCCGATAAAATATCATAAAGAATATCTGCCGCTCTGAAGCCCAGTTCACCGCTGTTTTTGATTTCTATACTGTAGTAATATCCGCCGCTGTTTTCAAGATAGGTTAAAGCGTCGGTTACGGTTAATGCTCTCAGATTATCCGGTATGTTGTCGCCTCTGAGGCCCTTGTAGGGAGTTTCACCGTCTTTATTTTTGAAATATTCACCGAGGTTAAGCTTATAAATTTCTTCATAGGTGTAATTTTCAGGATAGTTATCGGTTTTTTCGAAATATTCCACCGCATTACTTACTTCGTCAAGTATATCATCGTGAAGAATTATAAGTTTTTCATCTGAGGTTATGTGAACATCAAATTCAAAAATATCGGTTTCGAACGCTTCAGAGTTTACACAGCCCTCGAAAGCCATCATCGTGCCCTGCGGAAAAAGACTTTTACCTGCACGGTGGGCTGAAACCATAGTGTCGCCGAGCTCAGTAATGTACTGATTGGTTGCAGGATAATTTTTGGGCTCATCCTGCCATTGATAAGTCACAAGCTTGTAAAGGCCGAAAAGCAAGAGAGCAATTATCAACAAGCAAATAAATATTATCCTGATAATTTTTAAGGCTACAGAAGACTTTTTGTTTCTGTTTTCTTTTACTTTTTTCATATTTTTTCCTCTTATTGGCTTCTGTTTATTCTGCTGCCTGCTCAAGCTTTTCCTTAACTTCAGCTCTGATTACTTCGAGATCTGACATAATCTTTTCCTTACGCTTACCGGTGAAGTTATCAAACATCATAATTATACCGGGAAGAAGGTTTCCTACGATACCGGGAACAACAACAAGAAGGAAAATGCCGTGTAAGGTTTCGGGTGTCTGTACAGCTTCAACCATCTGACCGTCAATCATCTGTGCACTCTGATAGCCGATAAGTGCAAGACCGCCGTTGATAAGAAGCTCTTTCCAGAGAGCAGCAATTCTTGTAACCATTGTGTGGAAAGCAAAGACCATACCCTCGTTACGCTGAGCCACACCGTATTTCTGATAGCTCTTCCACTCCATATAGTCAGTGGAGTCTGCCAGTAAAATTCTTCTTGCTGCGCTCATACCCGCATTGGGAAGACCGCCAAGAGCAATAAGAATACCGACAACCCAAAGATTGTTATAGCCGAGAAGAGCAAGAATAATGTAACAGATTGCAGTATGAAGATAACTTACAACAATAATATCTCTTGATGAAAGCTTCTTACCGATAAAAGGCACGGAGAAAAGTCCGCTGTAGGAAAGTGCTGTGCTGCCCATTTCAACATAAGCCTTCATACCGTATCTACCCAGTGTCTGCTTATAGAAGAAGGGAAGTGAATTATAGCATACCTGTCTGATTGAGTCAACGCACTGGCTCAGACAAAGCAATAAAAGAGGTCTGTTGAGAAGAATAAGCTTATAGTCAATCTTCACCTTTTTACCTTCCTTGGGAGGAAGAACAAGGTTTCTTTCCTTAAGGGTCATGCAGGGCACCATCATAGTGAAAAGACCGAGAATACCAAAAAGAAGTGCAACGGTAAAGAACGCCCATTTTTCAGTGTTGTAGTCACCGTCCATAGCTTCAATAATAATAGGAACGAGCCAGCCGGGGAACATAGAGCCTAAGGTTGAAGCCACCTGAGCCACGGTATAGAAATTCTTTCTTGATTTGGCATTTGGTGTCATACGAACAGAAAGAGTTGATAAGGCTACATCAAAGAATGTGTCTGCTATATTGAAGGTGAGATAAAGCACAAAGCTCCATATTATATTGAAGGTAAGCGATGCCGAGGGTACCACAAAAAGAAGCACGGACGACAGGAAAAACGGTATGGCAGACGCCATCATAAAGCGTCTTGCATTACCCTTGCCTGAACGGTTGCCGTCTAAAAGTGCACCGATAATGGGTGCAATAATAATGTTTACACCCGTTGTGGCCGATTTCATAGCAACTACATGGCTCGACTTAAGACCCATATAGTCATACATAAACTGGTCAGTGTATGTACCCACAGAATCCTGACCCATGCAGTTACCGAAAATACCCGAAACATAACCTACTTGCTCTTTTAAAGCAACATCGGGGTTGTTTTTGAATTCGTTAAATTTCTCTTTTAATTTTGACATTTGATTTTCTCCTTATATTTCTAATGTTTTTTCTATACATTCTGACCGCACACCGTAAACGGTTTCAGCCGTAATTTTAACTGTATATTTCCCCTTATGCAAAGTCCCTAAATCAGTAGTCAGAATTTCTTCGCCCCTGAAAAGATAATAAGAAGGTACGGTTTTGCCCGATGCGATTTCCTTGCCGTTTTCATCGTAAACAAAAGCTCTGTAAATAAATACGGGCATACCGTCTGTGCTTTCTGCCTTGGGATATTCCACCGAGTAAACACTGTTTTCTTTCTTAATGCTGATTTCAACGCTTTCGGGAAAGACAGGTGGCTTACTGCGTGAACGTTGCTTTTCCTCTGTATAGTCTCTGTTGTTTTTATCTACAGGATTTTTCAGATAATACTCGCAAAGGATTTCTTCAGCCTCGCAGTCTATACCCATAAAGTGTAGATTGCCTTCCTTATCGGCTTCAACAATCCAGAAGGTTGCACAGTCCTTATATGTGGGCGGATGAACGCATCTTTCGCTGTCAACGGTGAGTTCGGCATATTTAAGTGAGCCGGTGCCGATTGCTGTATACTCATTCTGCCACAAGGAACGGGGGTCATTAAGCGGATAATGTGAGTGCCCGGAAAAATCCACTACATTCGGGTATTTTTTCAGCATTTTTGTAAAAAACGGGTGTCCCCATCCGTCAAATTTGCTGCTGCCGTAAACGGTGTACTTAACATGTTCGTGATGCATTAAGAACACGGGTTTATCAGGTGTATCTGCT
>JAZSPQ010000091.1:0-16271 GCA_045537485.1 Acutalibacteraceae bacterium
GCAGGCTAAATTCAACTCGGCGGCGCTAACTTTGCCGCCGGTTTTTTGTTTCCCCGCGTACGATAAAATCACCCTTTCAATTCAGCGGCATAATATGTTAACGGTAGTTCTTTGAACTATGAAAACAAAACAAGGGGAGATACCTATGAATAACAATTCCTGCGGTTATCCTTTGCAACGTCAGACAAGGCAGGCAGGCTATGACTGTGATTGCTCCTGCTCATACAGTACGATGTCTGCTTTCCCGGAAAAGACGCCTCTTGCTATGGCTTATGTACCCTTCCAGGGCAGAATTGAAGCTTACCCCTGTGAAAAAGCACTTTCGAGAGGAACACTTTTCCCTTGCCTTGACAAGCCCTTTTTAATGGGGTGTTGCAAGTGATTAACACAAAAAATCTGAAGCACAAGCTTATGGCTGTCCGTTTCGCAATATGGGAGCTTCAGCTTTATCTCGACACTCACTTCTGCGACAGCGAAGCGATGTGCCTGATGAATTCCTACAGGGAGCAATACAAGGAAGTTCTGAAAGAATACGAATGTAAATACGGCGCACTGACGTCGATGAGTGATGACGACTGTACCTGGACAACAACACCCTTTCCTTGGGTAAATTGCGGGAGTGATAGCTGATGTTTCAATATGAGAAAATACTTCAATATCCGATAAACATTAAAAAATGCAATCCGCAGTATGCGAAAATCATAATATCCCAATACGGGGGTCCCGACGGTGAGCTTGGTGCATCACTTCGCTATCTCAGTCAGCGTTTTGCAATGCCCGATCCGAAGCTGCAGGGTCTTCTGACGGACATCGGCGTTGAAGAGCTCGGTCACCTTGAGATGATAGGCACACTCGTTTATCAGCTCACGAAAAACCTTTCTCAGGAGGAAATCAAAAAGTGCGGCTTCGATGCCTACTTTGTTGACCACACAACAGGCGTTTACCCCTCGAGTGCGGCAGGTGTACCCTTCACTGCGGCATACCTTCAGTCCAAGGGCGATATTATCACAGATCTGCACGAGGATATGGCAGCAGAGCAGAAGGCAAGAACAACCTACGACAACATCCTTCGTCTTGTTGATGACCCGGATGTCTGCGATGTAATCAAATTCCTCAGGCAGAGGGAGATTGTCCACTATCAGCGCTTCGGCGAAGGCTTAAGGCTTGCTACGGATAAGCTTAATGAAAAGAACTTCTATGCCTTTAATCCGGCATTTGATAAAAACTGCAAGTAACTATTCGGAGAGTTGTCTTTTTTATAGGCAACTTTCCGTTTTTTTATTGACCTTTTATTTCGTAATGTGATAAAATTATACCCGATATTCCGATTTACAAGTGAGGTGAGAATATGAGCTGTGATTTACATACTCATACCTATTATTCCGACGGCTCCGATTCTCCCGAGGAGCTTGTTTTAAAAGCAAAAAGGCTGGGTCTGACCGCCGTTGCGCTCACAGATCATAACACTGTGGCAGGGCTTGATGAGTTTGTGAAAGCCTGTCATAAATACGGCGTTGAGGCAGTGCCGGGAGTTGAATTTTCAACCTCCTATGAGCAAAGCGAGCTTCATATACTGGCGCTTTTTCTCAAGGAAGAGGATTACGGCAGGGTGACGGATTTTGTGGGACATTACCAGACACTTAAGGAAAAAAGCAATATTGAAACCGTTGAACGCCTGAAAAAGGACGGATACCCTGTTGAATACAGCCGCATTAAAAAAAGAAACCCCGACGGAAGAATAAACAGATTCCATATTGCCGATGAGCTGCTGGAAAAGGGCTATGTTACCTCGGTTAAAGAGGCGATGGAAACCCTCCTTTCACCTGAGGGGAAATATTATATCCCGCCCGAAAGACCTGACAGCCTTGAGGTTATCAGATTCATAAAAGCCTTGGGCTCTGTTGCGGTTTTGGCACATCCCTTTGTGAGTATGCAAAAAGAAAGGCTTATGGAATTTCTGCTGTCGGCAAAAGCCTCAGGTCTTGATGCCATAGAAACGGAATACCCCCTTTATGACGAGGAAACAACCCTTTTTGCAAGAGAAACAGCCGAAAAATACGGGCTTCTGAAAAGCGGCGGAAGTGATTATCACGGCATAAACAAGCCTGACACACAGCTTGGCTTGGGAAAAGGAAGATTATCGGTGCCTGACAGCTTTTATCGGGATTTTCTACAAAAAACAACAAACAAATAAGAATTTTTTTATCGGATTCGTTGCAGTTTTAACAGTGTTTTTACAAATATAATGGAATTAATTAACAAAATAACAATAAAAAGCATTATAATATTAACTGTAGACATTTATGTTGATTTTGTCGATTATTAATAAAACACTGTAAAGGAGTTAATCTATGTTACCTGCACCGAATAATTTAAACTGCTATGAATATCTTGAATATTGCACCGGTCGTTTCAATGACGTAAATATGATGCAACACTTTGGCGTTAACTATCTGCGTTCAAAAATTCTCAGAGATATTGATAACCTTGCTGCATATTTCCAGAAGGAATTAGGCCTTAAAAAGGGCGATGTTTACACAATCTTTATGCCCACCACCATGCAGAGTGTAATCGCTTTTTATGCTCTTAATAAAATCGGTGCAATAACAAGCTTTGTTCACCCTCTTATGGGTCCTGACTATCTTAAGGAGCAGATCGAGCTTGTTCACTCAAAGGGCGTTATGGTTCTTGACCTTCTTGTTAAGGATCACATCGATGTTATCAATCAAAGCGGACTTCCCTGCCTTGTATGTAACAGCTCCGACTATTCAGAGGGCTATAAGAAGTACGGCACAAAGTTTGCCGAAAAGCTTATAAAGAAAATTTATCCGCAGTACGAGAGAGCTACATATTATAAAGATGCTCTTATTATGCAGCATTACCCCGAAACCGTTACCAATAACGGTGATGACATTGCAGCCTACCTCAACGGCGGCGGTACAACCGGCAAGAGCAAGACAATCAAGCTCACAAACAGAGCTATCAATGAGCTTTCCTGGCGTGTTTCAGATATTGACGAAATTCACGATCCCGGTAATGAATACGAGGTTATTGTGCTTCCTCTCTTCCATTGCTTCGGCCTTTGTATTGCAGTTCACATGGCTATGTGTAACAGTGCTTGTATTATCCCCATGATGCAGTTTGATTCGAGAATTTTTACAAGCCTTATGAAGAAAAACAAGATTGTAGGCTTCGGCGGAATTCCTCTTATGTTCCAGAAGCTTATGAAGGATAAAAACTTTGACGGTCCCCACCTTAAGAATATCAGACTTATGTTCTGCGGCGGTGACGATATTTCCGACGGCTTTATTGATGAATATAATTCCTACTTTGAAAAGTGGGGAGCAACGGGCAGACTTCGTCAGGGCTACGGACTTACGGAAATCGGTTCGGTTTGTACCACTAACACAAATGTTGACTTCAGACGCGGCTCAATCGGTAAGGCTATCCGCGGCGTAACAGTGCAGATCTGGGACGATGACCACAAGCAGGTGCCCAACGGAACAGTAGGTGAGTTCGCAATTTCAGGCCCCACAATTATGGCGGGCTATTATATGGAAGGCGAAGCTGAGGATTACGGCCTTTATACCGATGAAAACGGAACAAAATGGGTTCTTTCAGGCGACCTCGGCTATCAGGACGATGACGGCTTCTTCTATTTCTCAGGCAGAAAAAAGAGACTTATCATAATCGCGGGCTATAACGTATATCCCACAGATATCGAAAGAGTTGTTGGTGAATTCTCTGAAATCAACGAATGCTGCGCAGTTCAGGGCTGGGAAAACGAGCGTTCAATGGTAAGACTTTATGCTTCTCTTCACGATAAGAACGTGGATAAGGAAGCACTCAGTGCAAAAATCCGTGAAACTCTCGAAAACGAGTTCTCGAAGTTCTATGTGCCCAGAGATATCGTTTATATGGATGAGCTTCCCCAGACTCCGCTTATGAAAATTGACTTTATGAAGCTTACCGCCGCAGACCCCGAAAAGGCAAGAGCAGAGGGTAAGGTTATCTGAGTAGTAAGTAGCAAGTAGTAAGGAAGGGGAGTAGGGATCGTCGCCCACGGCGATATAACCCTGAGAAAACAAAATCGATACTGTAGGGAAACGGCTTGCCGTGTCCGCGATACCCCAAAAAGTGCATTAAGGGGCTGGCCTTAGCTTTAAGGTCAGTCCGTTATTCAAATTTATTACACTTTGTCCTGTGTTGTACATTTACAAAAGATAAAATTTGTGATATAATTGATCTGTTAATTTCAATTCCAATAAAAAGGAGAATGAAAAAGCAATGATAACTATTAACAGCTTATTCTGCAAGGGCTGCGGATACTGTATCAAGTTCTGCCCCAAGCATATTCTTGAAATGGGTAAGGAAAGATCCGAAAAGGGTCATTTCTATCCCGTACAGATTGATGAAAGTGCCTGCAACGGCTGTGCAATCTGTGCTCTTATGTGTCCCGAGGCCGCTATAGAAGTGGCTAAGAAGGGTTGATGGGGAGGTAAGTGAAAATGGAAAAAAGATTTATGAAAGGCTGTGAAGCTATCGCAGAGGCCGCAGTAAGAGGCGGTTGCCGATTCTTTGCAGGTTACCCCATCACTCCGCAGAATGAAATTCCCGAGTACCTTTCATGGAGACTTCCCGAGGTAGGCGGTGCCTTTGTTCAGGGCGAAAGCGAAGTAGCCTCTATCAATATGGTTTACGGCGCTGCCGCAACAGGCACGAGGTCAATGACAAGCTCATCGGGTCCGGGTATCAGCCTTAAGGCAGAGGGTATTTCCTATCTCGCATCAGCTCAGCTTCCCGCAGTTATTGTCAACATCTCAAGAGGCGGCCCCGGTCTCGGCTCGATTCAGCCTGCTCAGTCTGATTATCTTCAGGCTACAAAGGCTCTCGGTCACGGCGGATTCCGCACTATGGTTTTTGCTCCTGCAACACTTCAGGAGGCAGTTGACCTTACATACAACGCTTGGGAATACGCCGAAAGAGACAGAAACCCGGTGCTTATCCTTATGGACGGCTGTCTCGGTGCAATTATGGAAGAGGTTGAGCTTCCCGAAATGAAGGAGCTTACCTATGAAAACACCGAGGATTGGGATCTTGCCAAGAGAAACGGAAGAACCGATACACATATGATTACTCCCATTCTTCCCGAAATGGCTCTTGAAATGCTCAACAAGTTCAAGGGAATGAGCTACAAGATGTGGGAAATGATGGATGTTAAGGTCGAAGAGTATCTTCTTGAGGATGCAGAGTATGTTGTTGTTGCCTACGGTATTGCGGCAAGAGTTGCAAAGGAAGCTATCAACACTCTCAGAGAGGAAGGCTATAAGGTGGGTATGATTCGTCCTATCACACTTTTCCCCTTCCCCAAGGCAAGCCTCGCAAACCTTGATTACAGCAAGGTAAAGGGTATCATCGACATTGAAATGACTCTCCCCGCACAGATGAGAGAGGATATCGAGCTTCAGGTCAAGGACCGTTGCCCCGTACACGAATACGGTCGCTCAGGCGGTATGCTTCTTGACGATGAAGGCGTATACAACGCAATCGCAGAAATCGTGAAGGGAGGAGAATAATATGCCCGAATATAAGAGACCAAAATCACTTATGCCTATGTCAACGGGTTATTGCCCCGGTTGTCTTCACGCTCTTGCAACAAGACTTGTAGCCGATGTTATCGGTGAGCTTCAGCAGGAACAGAATGCCGTAAACGTTGTTTCCGTTGGCTGCTCCGCTCTTAACCTTTATTCCTGGGCAGGCGACGATATCGGCGCCGCACACGGCAGAGCTCCCGCAGTTGCAACAGGTATCAAGAGATGCTTACCCGACAGACTTGTTTTCACCTATCAGGGTGACGGTGACCTTGCGGCTATCGGTCTTGCAGAGATTATGTCTGCGGCTAACAGAGGCGAAAACTTCACCGTTATTTTCGCAAACAACCAGACCTACGGTATGACAGGCGGTCAGATGGCTCCCACAACTCTCATCGGTCAGAAGTCAACAACCACTCCCTTCGGCAGAGATGTCGCTTCAACAGGCTATCCTATGCAGATGTGCGAGCTTATTTCCGTACTCAAGGCACCCGCTTTTGTTGCAAGATACGCTCTTAACACACCAAAGGGCGTTATGGATGCCAAAAAGGGTATCAAAAAAGCCTTTCAGTATCAGCTTGAGGGTAAGGGCTTTACCTTCATTGAGCTTCTCACAAACTGTCCCACAAACTGGGGTATGAGCCCTCTCAAGACTCTTGACTATATGGATACAAACACCATTCCGTACTTTAAGCCCGGTGTTTATAAAGATGTGGAGGTGAAGGAATAATGAAACAGTCCTTCGTATTTTCAGGCTCAGGCGGTCAGGGTATTATGTCAGCAGGTATAATGCTCGCTCACGCCGCTATTGATATGGGCAAGCACGCAACCTTCCTTCCTGAGTACGGCCCCGAGCAGAGAGGCGGCAGCGCTAAATGCACCGTTATCATCAGTGACGGAGAAATCGTTTCACCTCTTACAAAGAAGTGTGACAACCTTGTTGCTCTCAATGAGCAGGCATATAATAAATTTGCCGATTCAGTAAAAGAGGGCGGTAATCTTATCCTGAACTCAAGCCTTGTTACAAGCGAGGTTAACAGAGATGATGCTAAGGTTATTTCCGTACCCGTTGACGATATAGCACTTGAGGTTGGCTCAATCAAGGTAGCCAATGTAGTTATCATCGGTGTGCTTATCGGCGCAACTGATATTGTAAGTAAAGAAATTTTCGTTCAGAGCCTTGAAGAAAAATTCAAGGAAAAGAAGCCGGAAATTCTTGAAATGAATATGAAGGCACTCGAAAAGGGTATAGCCTTCGGTGAAAGTCTTAAATAATTTTTAAAGGAGATAAAAGCTATGTCAAAGTATTCATTCGACACAAAATTCAGCGTACTTATGAAGGATCCTCAGGTTATGGAAATTGTTAACGACCTTTGCCCTGAGATCATGAATCACCCCATGAAGAACCTTGCTCTTACAATGGGCTTCACACCCAATATGGGTATGGTAGTTCTTTCAAAGATCTATTCAAAGGAAAAGATTGAAGAGTTCAAAAGAAGACTTGAAGCAATCGAATAAAAGCTGTGTCAAAGTGGGGCAGTAAAAAATAAAGCTCCGCAACAGCTTTAAAATATGAAAAACCGAATAACAAAACCGTTGTAAACAATGAGCCTTACAACGGTTTTTACTTTCACTCCGGACTTTGCACCTTTTGCCGAAAAATACAGTATAGCAGTATTGTTTACAGCTTTTTATAAAAACTTTAAAATATTTCCGAAAAGCTATACTTATACGGTGCGGGATGTGATATAATAAAACCGTATTTACTTGGCGGATAAAATCCCAATAAAATGCTGATCGAAAAGGAAAGGAGTGTAATTCTGAATGCAATATATAATCGCATTTCTTGAAGGTATAATCACCTTTGTTTCGCCTTGTCTTTTGCCGATGCTTCCGATTTATATATCCTATTTTGCAGGAGGGGGAGAGCGCAGTACTGCAAAAACGCTGAGGAATGCGGTTGGCTTTGTGATGGGCTTTACCTCTGTTTTTTCCCTGCTTGGCGCTCTTGCGGGTACTGTCGGAAGCTTTCTCAGGGAGCATCAGACTGCGGTGAATATCGTGTCGGGTCTGATAGTGATATTTTTCGGTCTGAATTTTCTCGGAGTGTTTAAGCTGAATCTTTTCAGAGGCGGAATAAAATCCTTTAAAACCGAAAATATGGGCTTTTTCTCAGCTCTGCTTTTCGGATTGGTCTTTTCTGTAGGTTGGACGCCCTGTGTGGGTACCTTTCTCGGTTCTGCGCTGATGCTGGCGTCCAATCAGGCTCACGTTACTGAGGGCGTGCTGATGCTTCTTGCCTACTCACTCGGACTCGGTATTCCCTTCGTTCTCAGTGCGGTGCTGATAGATTATCTGAAGGCTGCGTTCAATTGGATAAAGAAAAACTACAGGATTATCAATGCCGTCAGCGGCGGACTTCTAGTAGCGATAGGCGTTCTTATGGCAACGGGACTGCTCGGAAGCTTTCTGAGCCTTCTCAGTTAATTTTATGTGCAGGAGGATACTATGAAAGATAAGAAAAATGTTATTATACTCGTGCTTGTGCTCGTGCTTTTGATAGGCGGAGCGTCGGTACTTTACACTCAGCTGGGCAAAGACAACACGGCAGATCAGCTCATTATACACGGAGAAAATGACAGTAAAAAGGAAACAGAGGATGCTCAGCAGAGCACGTCGGCTGAAAACGATGCAGAAAGCACGCAGCAGTCCGATGAGCATATCAATAAGGCACCCGATTTCACCGTTTATGATGCAGACGGAAAAGCGGTTCACTTGTCGGATTATGTGGGAAAGCCCGTTGTTCTTAATTTCTGGGCAAGCTGGTGCGGACCCTGTCAGAGTGAGATGCCTGATTTCAATGAAAAACATCTTCTTTTAGGAGATGAGGTGCAGTTTCTGATGGTCAATATGACCGATGACCGTGAAACCGTCAGCATAGCAAAGAAGTTTATTTCTGATAAGGGATATACCTTTCCCGTCTTTTACGATACCGACGGTGATGCGGCGGTTACTTACACTGTATATTCTCTGCCGGCAACCTATTTTATCGATGCAGACGGATGTATTGTTGCTCACGCAATCGGAGCTGTCTCTGCAGACACGCTTCAGCGGGGAATTGATATGATCAACAAGTAAGCAAAATTCAGGAGCTTCCTCTGCGTTTTTTTACGGCGGTAGCTTCGATAGATAACAAAATCATTAACAAATATTGACAATCAACGATAATAATGCTAAAATTACTGTGCAAAAAAATTTTTCAGGAGGAGATAATCATGAAAAAAGCATTATCCATACTTCTCAGCGCACTTATGCTTGTGTCAATGACTGCTTTCGCTGCAAGCGCAGTAGATTACGATCAGCCCTTTGATACAGGTACACTTAATTCAGAAAGATTCCGTATTCCCGCAATCTACACCCTCAATGACGGCAGTGTAATCGCAGGTGCAGACATCCGTTACGGTCACGGCAGTGACTCTCCCAACAACATTGATATTACTGTTGCTCTTTCAGCTGACGGCTATACCGGTTGGGAATATAACGTAATCAACTATTTTGATGACTATGCTGACGGCGAAACAGGTACAGACAGTGCTTCCTACATCGACTCAGCAATCGTTCAGTCAGAGAAGACAGACAGAATCTTTGTTCTTGCCGATATCTACCCCTCAGGCGGCGGCTGGAAGCCCTCTGGTGCACACACAGGCTTCATTGATGTTGACGGTGAAAAGTGCCTTCTTCTCACAGACGGTGACTACGCCGGCAATATCAACACTTTCAAATACTACTTAAAGAACGGCGTTGTTTACAACAAGGCTGACAACACAGCTACAGAATACACAGTTGACGCTGAATACCGCCTTTATAAGAACGGTGAAGCTCTTATGATGGATCAGAAGGGTGCCGAAGGTGTTAAGGTTCAGCAGAACGTATTTTATAAGGAAGCAGAGCTCAGCTGCTATCTCACCTCATATCTTTGCGTAAGATATTCAGATGATAACGGTGCTACTTGGAGTGCTCCTCAGCTTGTATCGGCTCAGATTAAGAGCAACAACGAAACCTTTGTAGGTACCGCACCCGGCAGAGGCATTTGTGTAACTCTTGCAGACGGCACAGAGCGTATCATCTTCTGCGTTTACGATAATGCAGGTCTTTTCTATGACCCCATTTTTGAAAATGCAAGCACAATCTATTCAGACGATAACGGTGCTACTTGGCACAGAGGCGAGGAGACAAGCATTATCCTCGGCATTCAGAAGACAAGTGAATCTCAGATAGTTGAGCTTGGCAAGGCAGAGGACGGTAACCCCATCCTCCGTATGTATGCAAGAAACGGCTCCAACTATATCGCTTATGCAGACAGCTATGACGGCGGTATCACATGGTCAACCTTCGTTCGCGATGAGGCTCTTCAGGGTACAAAGAACTGTATGTACTCCTTTATCAACACTTCAATGGTAATTGACGGTAAGTCCGTAATCCTCAGCTCAGCAGGCGGCAACCTTGACTCAAGAGCTGACGGTGTTATCAGAGTGGGCCTTGTTGACGGTGCAAATGTTGAATGGATCACAAAATATAACATCAATCAGGGCTTCTTTGGCTACTCATGTCTTACAGAGCTCAGCGACGGTAACTTCGGTCTCCTCTATGAGGATGAAGCAGCTCACATTCAGTATATGATCTTCTCAGTTGACGAGGAAGGCAATGTTTCAGAAATCAACGGTAACAATTTTGACGGTGAAATCAAGCTTACCTTCTGGCAGAAGATTGTTAAGTTCTTCAAGGACCTCTTCAATGATATTCTTGCATTCTTCGGTATAATGTAATATTTATTAGAAAGCAGTCGCAAGACTGCTTTTTTTTATTCCTTGACAGAGGAAAAATGTTTTGTTATAGTTAAAAACAAAGACAAACATTAAGGAGAAAACTATGAAAAACAGTGAAATTAACATCCGCGATCCATTTGTTCTTTATGAGGACGGAAAATACTATCTTTACGGCACAAGGGCTGCTAATTTTGGCAGGGATGTGGGCGGTTTTGATGTTTACGTGTCGGAAGATCTTGAAAACTGGAGTGAGCCCGTTGAATGCTTAAATTCCAAAAAGCACGGTATGAACAGAATGGTAAACTGGGCTCCCGAAGTGCATAAATACAAGGGTGAATATTATATGTTTGCCACCTTCACAAGAGAAAACGGACTTCGCGGCACCTTCACTCTGAAAGCTCAGTCGCCAATGGGACCTTTTGTGCCGCACAGTAAAAAGGCTGTTACTCCCGAAGATTGGGAGTGCCTTGACGGCACCCTTTATATAGGCAAGAACGGTAAACCCTATATCGTTTTCTGCCATGAGCATACACAGATTATCGACGGCACAATATGCTATGCCGAGCTCAATGAGGACCTGAGCGAAATGAAAGACGATATTGTTACTCTTTTTAAGGCATCGTCTCCCTATTGGGCGGATGTAACCCCGCCTGATGTTCACCGCATAACCGACGGCCCCTTTATGTTCAGAACAAGAGATGATGAGCTTCTTATGATATGGTCAACCTTTATCAAAGGTAAGTATGCAGAATGTGTTGTCCGTTTCGATGGCGGAGAAATCGGAACAAGCTTTGAGCATCTCGAACCTCTTATTACAAATGACGGCGGTCACGGTATGATATTTAAAAGACAAGGTGAGCTTTATCTTACATACCACACACCTAATCAGAGCTATTATGAAAGACCTGTTTTTAGAGCCTTGAGTGATGAGGGGAATTGCCTGAAACTTAAGTAACAGCAGGTGAGAGCATGAAGAAAAAAGTAAAAAAAATCCTAACAGCTCTTTGCGTTATTCTCATAATAAATACGGTGTTCGTCTTTTCTGTGAAAAGGAAAAGCTTGTTGTTGAAGGCGCAGAGCACGCCGCCTCAGCAAGAACAGACAGTGAGATTTATTGGAAAACCGTTGAGACCTTCCTTTCGGAATATATAAAGTAAAAACAGTCCCGAAGCCTTGCTGTGAGGTAAAGCTTCGGGATTTTTCATTTTCTGTTTTTTACATATTCGGCAGGTGTGATACCGTATTCTGCCGAAAAGGCTCTGTAAAAGCCTGCATAATCGTTAAATCCGCAGTTTGCCGCGGCGGTAGTCGGCTTTATTCCGCTTGACATCATCTGCTTGGCGTTGATGAGCCTTTTGAGGGTGATGTAACGGTGTGGACTTGTGCCGACAGCCATATTAAAGGCATGAGAAAGGTAATATTTGCTGACGAAAAATTCTTCGGAGATTTTTTCCAAGGATAATTTTTCACAATAGTGAATGTTTATGTAATCAAGAACCGAAGATATTAAAGGAGATGTTTTTGCTTCTGTGACGGGGGAGGACTCTCTTAAGAAGGTCAGTCGGTTGATTTCCACAAGAAATCGGGTGAGTATGGCCTGACAGGCAATTTCACTGCCGTAGTTGTTTTCACTGCTTTCTTTAAGAAGCTCGGTGAGTCGGCTGTAAAGAAGCTCCTGCTCTTTAAGGTTAAGTCTTAAAAGGTTTGAGTGATTGGGATTGCTGTTGTCAAAGCAGCGTGTGAGACTTACCTCGTTGGTACAAAGGTCGGCAAGATAGTTTTTGTTTATCCACAAAACTATTCTTTCATAGTCACGTTGGTGCGGAGATATTCTCGGCTGATGAAGCTCAAGAGGGTTGATGAGAAGAATATCGCCGCTTTTAAGGTTGTAGGTATTCCCTTCAACACTGTATTCCACATTGCCGCCTATGAAAAAATACACCTCATAGAAGTCGTGCTGATGAACGGGAACACCCTCAAACTTCGCATCGGAATAATGGAATATCTCAAACTTGTTGCTGGACATACTTTGGCGAGGGTCAAATATCTGCATAATTTCTCCTTTCACATCCGTCTCAAGGCAGAAATATCGCAAAAATCAGCCTTACGGAGCGGGTAGAGGTTAACCTTTTTTGCTCAGCTCAGGCGCAATTCTGCATTCTGCACTCTGCATTTTGCATTTGATACAATCATACAGCAAGAATAACAATGAGTCAAGCAATTTTCACTATTTTTATTGTTAATAAAATGTGATAAACTAAATAATGTATAATAGGGTGACTGTGTGTCGCCTTGTGAAAAGGAGTGAATATATTGAAAGGCTTTATGACCGAGGATTTTCTTTTGTATAACGAAACGGCAAAGAAGCTTTATCATGAATACAGTGAAAATCTGCCCATAATCGACTATCACTGTCACGTAAGCCCCAAGGAGATTTATGAGGATAAGAAATTCACCAACATAACTGAGCTCTGGCTCGGCGGTGACCATTATAAATGGCGTCTTATGCGCTCCGAGGGTATAAGTGAAGATTATATAACAGGGGACAAGCCCGCCAAGGAAAAATTCCTTAAATTTGCGGCTCTTCTCCCCAAGGCAATAGGCAACCCCATGTATCATTGGTGCCACTTCGAGCTTAAGAGATATTTCGGCTATGAGGGCGTGCTTTCTGCCGATACTGCCGAGGAGGTGTGGAATCTTACCGAAAAGAAGCTCAGTGAGGGCGGTATGAGTGTACGCGATATTATCGAAAAGAGTAATGTTGCCTTTATCGGCACCACCGATGACCCCGTCGATTCGCTTGAATATCATCAGAAAATCAAGGCTGAGGGTAAGCTTAAGACGGTTGTTGCTCCTTCCTTCAGACCCGATAAAGCACTCAATCTCAATATGGAAGGCTACACCGACTATATCAAGGCTCTCGAAAAGGTGTCGGGTGTTGAAATAAAATCCGTTGCCACACTTAAAGAGGCACTCGGAAAGAGAATAGAGTTTTTTGATGCCTGCGGATGTAAGGCAAGTGACCACGGCCTCAACTTCCCTGTTTACGAGGTTATGAGTGAAGCAGAGCTTGATGCCGTACTCGTGAAGGCTCTCGGCGGTGAAAAGGTCAGCGATAAGGAGCTTGCCGCTGTGCAGACAGAGCTTATACTCTTCTGTGCCGCAGAATACAAAAAATACGGATGGGCTATGCAACTCCATTAT
This sequence comes from Acutalibacteraceae bacterium, assembly GCA_045537485.1. GTDB lineage: Bacteria > Bacillota > Clostridia > Oscillospirales > Acutalibacteraceae > UBA6857. The sequence goes on from JAZSPQ010000091.1 coordinate 13,622, forward strand.
AACTGTATGAGAAATCCCAACAGTAAGATGTTCCGCAAGCTCGGCCCCGATACAGGCTTCGACGTTATCGGACCCTACAACGGCTCAAGGGCACTTGCTTCTCTTCTTGACAGTATGTATGCTGAGGATAACCTTCCCCGCACAATTCTTTACAGTCTTGACAGCGGTGATAACAGCTTTATCGATACCCTTTTAGGTGCATTTCAGCAGGAAGGCTACCCGGGTACACTTCAGCACGGCTCAGCCTGGTGGTTCAACGACACAATGAACGGTATGCGTGAGCAGATGAAGAGCCTTGCCTCGCTCGGACTTTTAGGCAACTTTGTCGGTATGCTCACCGACTCAAGAAGCTTTTTAAGCTATACAAGACACGAATATTTCCGTCGAATTCTCTGCGGTATGATAGGGGAATGGGTGGAAAAGGGAGAATATCCCGACGATATAAACACCTTAGGAAAAATCGTCAGTGACATTTCCTACGGTAATGCAAAAAGATTTTTCAGTCTGGAGGAAGTAATATGAAAATGTCATTCAGATGGTACGGCTATGATGACCCCGTATCATTAAAGTACATCAGTCAGATTCCCAATATGCATTCAATCGTTTCTGCAGTTTATGACGTTAAGCCGGGTCAGGTCTGGCCCGAGGAATCCATCGAAAAGATGGTTAAGGAATGCGAGAAGCACGGACTCGTATTTGATGTTGTTGAGTCAATTCCCGTTTCAGAGGATATCAAATTAGGCTCAGACAACAGAGACGAGCTCATCGAGGTTTACTGCGAAAATATCCGCCGCTGTGCTAAGTACGGCATCAAGTGCGTAACCTATAACTTTATGCCCGTTTTTGACTGGACAAGAACTCAGCTTGATAAGGAAGCTCCCGACGGCTCAACAAGCCTTGTTATGTATTGGGATCAGATGAAGGGACTTGACCCCCTTGTAGACGACATCGATCTTCCCGGCTGGGATGCAAGCTACACAAAGGATGAAATCAAGGACCTTTTCAGAAAATATGCAGTTATCGGTGAAGAGGGCCTTTGGGAAAACCTCGAATACTTCCTTAAGAAGGTTATCCCCGTTGCAGAGGAATGCGGTGTCAGAATGGCTATTCATCCCGACGATCCTCCGTACCCCATTTTCGGTCTTCCGAGAATCATCACAAACGAAGAAAACCTTGACCGTTTCCTTAAGATTGTTGATTCTCCCGCAAACTCACTTTGCCTTTGCACAGGCTCACTCGGCTGTGCAAAAACAAACGATGTAGTTAAAATGGTAAGAAAATACAGTGCTATGGACAGAATTGCTTTCATGCACATCCGTAACATTCTTATTATGGATGACGGCTCCTTTGAGGAAAGCGGACACATATCAAAGTGCGGCAGCATCGATATGTATGAGGTTGTCAAGGCTCTCACCGAAACAGGCTTTGACGGCTATGTACGTCCCGACCACGGCAGAATGATATGGGGCGAAACAGGTCGACCCGGCTACGGACTTTATGACAGAGCACTCGGTGCAACATATATCAACGGACTTTTTGAGGCCTGCGAAAAGGCAAAAAGATAAGGAGAAGAAATATGATAAAAAACGTACTCAACACAGACCTTAACGGCAAGGTTGCCGTTGTAACAGGTGCAGGCGGCGTGCTTTGTTCAGGCTTTGCAAAGACACTTGCAAGAGCCGGTGCAAAGGTTGCTCTTCTTGACCTTAACGAGGAAGCCGCCAAGGGCTTTGCTGATGAAATCACCGCAGAGGGCGGTATAGCAAAGGCTTACAAGTGCAACGTACTTGATAAAGACATCTGTAACGCAGTTGCAGAGGAAATCGAAAAGGACTTCGGCAAGTGCGACATTCTCATAAACGGTGCAGGCGGCAACAACGCAAGAGCCACAACAGATAAGGAGTATTATTTCTCAGGAGACATCGACGAGGACTGCAAAAACTTCTTCAACCTTGACTCTGACGGAGTATCCTTTGTATTCAACCTCAACTTCCTCGGCACACTTATTCCCACTCAAAGCTTTGCAAAGCAGATGCTCGGCAGAGAGGGCTGTAACATCATCAACATTTCATCGATGAACGCCTTTACTCCTCTTACAAAGATTCCGGCTTATTCGGGCGCAAAGGCGGCTATCTCAAACTTCACACAGTGGCTCGCAGTTCACTTCTCTAAGGAAGGTATCCGTGTTAATGCAATCGCACCCGGTTTCTTCTCAACAAAGCAGAATGCGGCTCTTCTGTGGAATGAAGACGGCTCACCCACACCCAGAACGGGCAAAATTCTTGCCGCAACACCTATGGGTCGCTTCGGTGAAGCAAAGGAGCTTGACGGCGCACTTCTCTTCCTCGTCAACAACGAAGCTGCAGGCTTCATCACAGGTGTAGTCCTTCCCGTTGACGGCGGTTTCTCATCATACAGCGGAGTCTGATGCTTGTTCACAGGGTGAACCTGACTACTGACTACTGGCTACTGACTACTGACTACTGACTACTGACTACTCACACAACCCACCTTACTATAAAAAGGAGACTTAACTACAAATGGATATGTTCAAAACAATTTACGATTTAGGTATAATTCCCGTTGTTGCAATCGACGATGCCGATAAGGCAGTGCCTCTTGCAAAGGCTCTTCGTGAGGGCGGACTTCC
>JAZSPQ010000086.1:0-24045 GCA_045537485.1 Acutalibacteraceae bacterium
TGAAAAGGTGTTTAAAAATCCCCGCAATGCAGCCGCAGGCTCTCTGAGACAAAAGGATCCGAAAATAACGGCTAAAAGAAAGCTGGATATTTTCCTTTTCAATATTCAGCGTATTGAAGGCAAAGAGCTGACAGGACACAAAGAGTCCCTTGACTATATCGGCTCCTTGGGATTTAATACAGTACCCTTTTATACGGAATGTGATTCCATACAAGAGGCAATCGAGGAAATCAACCGTATCGGTGAAAAAAGAGGCTCACTCCCCTTCGATATAGACGGTGCTGTTATAAAGGTTGACGATTTCAGCAAAAGAGAGGAAATGGGCTCAACTGCCAAATTTCCTAAATGGGCACTTGCTTTTAAATACCCTCCCGAGGAAAAAGAGACAACCCTTCTTGATATTGAAATCAATGTGGGAAGAACAGGTGTACTTACTCCCACAGGTATTTTTGAGCCGACACTTCTTGCAGGAACAACCGTTTCAAGGGCAACCCTGCACAATCAGGATTTCATTGACGAAAAAGGTATCTGCATCGGTGACAGAGTTATCATACGAAAGGCGGGCGATATTATCCCCGAGGTTCTCTCCGTTGTTTCCCACAGCGAAAACGCGGTCCCCTACCGCATTCCCGATATTTGTCCCTCCTGCGGCGGTAAGGTAACAAGAGAAGAAGGAGAAGCGGCACTTCGTTGCTGTAACCCTGACTGTCCGAATCAGCTTTTGAGAAATCTTATACACTTCTGCTCAAGAGATGCTATGGATATCGAAGGTCTCGGCACAGCGGTACTCGATACGCTTATCAAAGAGGGGCTTATCCGTACTGCTGCCGATATTTACCTTTTAAAGGTTGAGGACATTGCAAAAATTGAGCGTATGGGTGAAAAAAGCGGTGAAAATCTTGTCAGTGCCGCCGGAAAAAGCAAGGAAAACGACCTTTCGAAGCTGATTTTCGCTTTAGGTATCCGACACATCGGTCAGAAGGCAGGAAAGCTTTTAGCCGACAAATTCGGCAATATGGATAGCATAATGAAAGCATCAGTTGAAGATATATGCCGGATTGAAGGCTTCGGCGAAATTATGGCTCAAAGCGTTGTTGAGTTCTTTTCACACAGAGAAAGTATTGAGCTTATTGAAAAGCTCAGGGAGCTAGGTGTGAATATGGAAAGCAAAAAAGAAGTCAAGGGTAATATTTTTGAAGGCAAGACCTTTGTTCTCACAGGTACACTTCCCACTCTTACACGAAGTAAAGCTACAAAAATAATTGAAGCCTTCGGCGGCAAAGCTTCATCAAGCGTTTCAAAGAAAACCGACTATGTTTTAGCGGGTGAAGATGCGGGAAGCAAGCTGAAAAAAGCAAACGACCTAGGGGTAACCGTTATCAGCGAAGAAGAATTCAGAAATATGATTAAATAAAGTTTAGGGGATGTAAAAAACTCGTTTTTTTACATCCCCTTTGTATAGGCTAGAAAAAAATGCGCAGAATGAACAAACCGAGCCAAAATAAAGCTGAAAGCTTTATTGGGGGTTACCCGACGGCGTACAAAGGTACTCCGAGGGCGAGGTTTGTTTATAGCATAAAACACAATAACTCCGTTTTTTTCTGCTTTTTCTGATTTTTATAGTTTTAAAGGGTTTCTTTGGACTTAGAGAAACCATTTATTTATCTTGTTTTATGCGGTCTGCACTTTTTTTGCAGCCCCTATTTTAACATGTCACATCGTTGTCACTTGTCAAGCATACATCACCGTGATAAAATTATATCGGAGGTGGGAACATGGAATTAAAAGAAAAGCTTAAAGAATTAAGAACTGCAGCAAATATGACGCAGGAAGAGCTCGCAAGTAAAATTTTCGTTTCAAGAACACTTGTTTCAAAATGGGAATCAGGTGACAGATATCCGAGCAAAGATAATCTTGCACGGCTTGCACTTCTTTTTGATGTTTCTCAGGATGAATTGATAGGCGCGCGAAAGGAAAAGGTCGCATATAACAAATATAATATCATCAGCATATTATTTTCGGCTTTTTGCTGCATATTAACGCTAATACTCGCAGTTATGTTTGTTTTAGCTGCAATTGAAAGTGGAGATTGGACAGGAATAGGCGGCTTTATTCTTTGCATCGTCTATGCTTTGCCTGTGATTATATTTCTTGTTCTCTTTGAAACTATAACACTGAAAAAGAAAAACGGTTATAAAAGCTTAGAATTATACAGCCTTTTTTCTCTTATTCTTGTGTGGCTGATATCCATACTCGGATATCTTTATTTAATTTAATATTGTTTTAGGGGCTGTGCTCAGTGCAACAGCCCCTTATTCTTTATTTAAGAAGACATACCGCATGGGCGGCTATTCCCAGCCCTTCACCTGTGAAGCCTAAGCCCTCTTCGGTGGTGGCTTTTATGCTGATAGCGTCAATATCAATATTTGCATAAACCGATATTCTGGCTCTCATTTCGTCAATATAAGGACGAAGCTTAGGTCTTTGAGCAAGTACGGTAGCATCAATGTTTTCGATTTCGTAACCCTGCTTTCTGACGAGATTGCACACCTCTCTCAAAAGAACAAGACTGTCAGCCCCTTTGTATTGAGGATCAGTATCGGGGAAATGCGCTCCGATATCACCCAGCGCCGCCGCACCAAGAAGTGCATCGGAAATTGCATGGAGAAGCACGTCCGCATCGGAGTGACCTAAAAGTCCCTTTTCGTATTCGATTTCCACGCCGCCGATTATCAGCGGGCGATTTTCAACAAGCCTGTGCACATCATAGCCGTGACCTATTCTCATAATTGGAGCTCCTTTACTTTTTCTGTAAATTCTTCGTATGTTACAAAGCAGTTTAATATTTTTATCATTGACGAAGAGGACATTCTTTCAGGTAAGGCCAGCGCTTTTAAAAGTGCCTGCCTTTTTTCTTTACTGTTTTTGCCGCCGGACAGTCCACATTCGTAAAAATCGAGGTTTGTTATAAGCCGTCTCGGGATTGCTTCCTCTTTTTCAAAAAAACTGATACCAGCCTTTTTGAAAGCCTCTAAAAGAACTTCCTCTTTTATACCTTCAACGCCCAGTTTTCCCTCTTTAGAGGCTTCTGTTTTGCGTTTCTCTTTGCCGAAAACATCGGGAATATACACATGGGTAATTTTATCGTTGGGCACTGTTGACTTGATAAAGTTTCGGATCAAAAAGCCTGCAGAGTCACTGTCTGTCAGGACGATAATACCTTTTTCTTTTGCAAAGCGCCTTAAAAGAGCTTGCTTTTCTTTATCCCTGAATATACCGAAGCCGTCAGTTTTGATGATAAGCCCATCGATTATATTGCTGAGCTTTACTATATCGTATTTTCCTTCAACAATTATAGGTCTGTCGAGCTTTATCATACCTTTTCACCGTTTGATATGAGAAACAGTTTAACCATAAGCTGTTCAAAAATCACGGTTGCAGAATCCCTTGTGAACTTAAGCTGACGGTCCGCATTATAAAGCTCATCAAGGCATTTTCTGACTGTTTCAATATTCATTCCTCTCGAGTCTCTCGCCGCATTATTAAGGCGGAAGGCTGTATTTTTATAATTGAAGTCTGCCGCCAGTGCGTCTGCATTCTGTGCACAGTTGAGCGACACCTTCGCTCTGTATATATCCACATATGTGCTGATAAGAGTTCCGAGTATATACTCGGGCTCGGTTCTTTGCCTGATAAGTGAAGCAAGAGTTTCATAAGCCTTATCAAAATTTTTATTTAAAAGTGCTTTTGTGAGAAAATATATTTTTGCATCGTCGGTTTTTACTGCTACCTCATCAATATGAGCTCTTGTGATTTCACCCTCATTTGCATAGTGGCAAAGCTTATTTACCTCGTTGGTAAGAATATTATAATCATCACCGCAAACAGAAACAAGATAATTTGCATTTTCTTCTGTCAACACACATTTCTGCTTATTGGCAGCGAATATAAGAGGTCTTATCAAATCCTTACCCGTTCTTTTATTTATCTGACAAAGGGCTCCGTATTTTTTAAACAGCTCCACTGCTTTTTTTGCCTTAGTTAATGATAATTCGCCCTTTTGATAAAAAATCAGCACGGTAAAATCGGGAAGATCGAGAAAAAAGCTTTTCATAAGCTCAAAATCGCTGTCTTTTATGCTTTCAAGCTTAAAATCCTCAACAACAACACATCTCTTTTCGCTCATCATGGGTAAAAGCTCACAGCTGTCAAAAACTCTTTGTAAATCAGCGGATTTTCCTTCAAATCTTTCAAGATTAAAGTTTTCAAAGGCTTCGTCAACCACCGATTTAATTATCTGCTCACAGTAAAACTTTTTAAGATAATCCTCGTCACCGGTTATAAGATATGCCGGGAGAAAATCTCCGCCTTTTATATGTGCTTTCAGTTCTTTTTCATTAAATTCAGCCAAAAACTTTCACCCCTTACTTTTACTTCGCCTTTTTTGTCAATATATACGGTTACCGTCTGCTCCCCTTCATCAAGTGCAAGGCTTTCACCGTCTGAGCTTCTAATCACTCCGTTTTTCCCGATTATTATATCACAAGCAAGACCGTCTTGCAAATAGTCTGTGTAAAAAAATCCTGTTGTTTTTCCGTTACCCCTTATAAAAATGCCGTCTGCCCTATTTTCAATAAATATTCGATCGAAAAGCTCAACGCTTTCGTTTTCATAAATTATGCTTTCTGCACCGAAATCAGCACAGAGATATTCAAGCTTTCTTTCGTTATAAGCCTTTTCGGGCACTACCGCAACAAGCTTTGCATTTTCAGCTTCAAGAACATATCCGAGCTCGTCGGTGAAGTAATAATCCTCACTTGAACCTATAAGCACAGCCTTTCCGCTGAATATTACCACCGCCGCATAATCCTGACCTGAACCTAGAACCTTGATTTTATATTCATCAGTACGTTTGTCTATCATATGCAGCAAACCGAATATCACAAGGAATACAAGCATCAAGGAAGCTGCTTTTGAATAGTATTTCTGACCCATAAGACGCAAAAGCACTATAACCGACAGTGCTGCAACAATTATAAGCCACCATATTTTTTCATCATTTTCAGCAGGAATGGTTGAAAGCGGCATTGAGGCAAGCTTTTCTGTTATAAAGAGCATATATTCACTCAAAAGCTTTGTTCCCCAAAAGAGAACAACAGACAGAAACGGGAGCTTGCTCAAAACAACAAAAGCACCGCTTAACGCCATCAAGGGAGCGCAGGCAAAAAGAAGCAGTAAATTTGAAATCGGAGAAAGCAAGGAAACATAACCGAAATGGTAGGCACATATCGGGAAGGTGAAAGTGCTGACAGTTAAGCTTATAATTATGATATCAGAAATTGAAGAAGCAACCTTTTTCAGAATTTTATATTTTAATATACGGCTGATCGCTTCTTCTGCTTTATCGGTCAAGGGTATGCCTATAACTATAATAGAAAACACACAGGCAAAGGAAAGCTGAAAGCTTACTGAGTATATCGCATAGGGATTAGCGCTGAGAATGCATATCAATGCTAAGCCTAAGGAATTCAGCGAATCCGCCTCTTTTCCCGACATTCTGCCCAGAAGGTAAACGGTAATCATAATTGCCGCCCTGCATACCGACGCACTGAAATCCGCAATATAAACAATAAAAATAACAACAAGCAGCATAACGGCATATTGAAGCTTTTTCATAGTCTTTATGTATCTGAAGCAAAATGACAATATCGTTATCCATATTGTCAGATGTAAGCCTGATACTGCCATTATATGGGCAACACCCGACCTTTTGAAATTCAGATATACATCCTCAGGACAGTTATCCTTATCTCCGGTTAAAAGAGCAATAAGCAGACCTGCCGTTTTATTTCCGAAGTGAAAGCTTAATATATCTTTCATTTTATCTCTTGCTATTGATGTGTAATAGGCAAGAGGGCGGATTTTCGCTTTTTCAATTACCAAATTTTTAACAGAGTATGCTCCGAGGAAAATATTTTTCGCTTTAAAGCTGTTATGCGCTTCTTCTGACCCTGAGGCAATTTCATAAACATATGCAGAAAAGCTGAGCTTATCCCCTATTTTTATATCAGAGGGGTTTATCTCATCCTTAGTTTCAGATAAGGATATGCGGATTTTTCCGTATGCCTTTTCCGAATTAAGACTTTTTATTTCCGCAACTGTATAGTACCTTTCCGTCTCATGTGAAAATTCAGGATTCTCTTTGACAACAGCTTCAACGGTGCAATCACCGTCGCATAAGCTTAAAGTCTTATCATGTCGGTACTGTGCATTTAAAAGCAGCAGACAGGATAAAACAATGCCTATGCAGGCTGCTATACAGGTCAATGCTGCCCTGAATCTGAAAATCATGGAAAGTATCATACCCACAGATGCGAAAATCAAGGTATACACAACAAGTGCTGTGCAATCCGAAAAGATTAAACACAGCACTGTAATTAACATACTGAAGCCTGTAACTGCCAACGGTCTTTTTAGGCTTCGCATATTTTATTCGTGGAAGAAGAGAGGCAATTCCTCAAGGAAAATTATGTCGTCACGTTTCGCGGCATCTCCCTCAGCAAGAATTGCTGCCTTTGCCACAATATTTGCATCAAACTGCTCAACAAGCTTAATCACCGCATTGAGAGACTCGCCCGTACTGATTACATCATCGATGATAAGCACTCTTTTGTTTCTGAGCTTTTCACCTTCAAGAGCATCAAGATAAATAGTCTGCACCTTATCCGTTGTAATTGAACGGACATCAACGTGAACAGGCTCTTTCATATAGAGCTTGGGACCCTTGCGGCAAACAAAATAGGGTTTTCCGCTCTGCCTTGACATTTCATATGCCAAGGGAATGGATTTTGCCTCAGGAGTTACGATAAAATCAAACTCAGGACACTTTTTAATAAGCTGTGCAGCCGATGCAACTGTTATCTCGACATCACCGAAAATTATAAATGCAGCTATATCAAGCTTATCGTTTACCTTGCAGATAGTCAGTTCTCTTTCAAGGCCTGCAATTTTCATTTTATGTGTTGCCATTATTATTCTCCTTTTCGTGTCTTAATCGCTTTCTGTCAACCTGCAGGCCAGCCAAACTGTCTGCCGCCCATAAAGTGAAAGTGCAGATGATGAACGGTTTGTCCGCCGTCAGCACCGCAATTATTAACAATACGGTAGCCGTTTTCAAGGCCCAATTCTTTGCCTAATTTTGACGCAACCTCAAAGATATGCCCAATAACTGCACTGTTTTCCTCTGTTATTTCGGCACAGGATGCAATATGCTCCTTAGGTATAATGAGAATGTGTACCGGAGCCTGAGGTTCAAGGTCATAAAATGCAAGAACCTTATCATCCTCATAGGCTTTCTTTGAAGGGATTTCTCCCTTTGCAATTTTGCAGAAAATACAATCCATCATTATTCCTCCACGTCACCTGAATAAGTCTCTGCTTTCTGATTAAGCTCGTTACGGTATTCGGTTACACTGAAATCGTTTGTTTCAGTTACAGTTGTATCAAGATTATTTGAGTAATTATAATCGGGTGCATATCCGTTGTTTTCCACATATCCGTTGTTGTTTACAAAACCTTCGGGAGTGTTTTGCACCTGAGGATTAACGGAATCTGCCTGAGGATTAAAATACATCGGTGTGCCGTCGGGATTCATGGGAATATAGCCCTCGGGAAGATTCTGATTTTTTCTCTTCTTCTTTTTGATTATTGCAGAAACAACAGAGGCTATCACTGCAACAACTGCTATAACAGCGTAAAGAATTACCTGTGCTTTGTTTGAAAATGCCTTACCGTCAATTTTTATTGAGTTTACCGCATCGTTAATATACTTATCATAATCTTCTGCAGCAGAGAACAAATCGATCTGATAGATGTAGTCTTTTGTTGAGAAGAATAAGAATGTTCCTGTATATTCAAAGCCTTCCTCATCTAACTTAACAACCAGCTTTACACCTTCAAAGCCATTGATTGTAACTGTTTCTGCGGTGTATTCATCAGTAATATATTCATTTTTGTCTTTTACATCATCAAAAAGATTCTTAAAGTCCTCGTCAGTAAAATCAGTATACATCCACTTGAGTTCTTTATTTGACTCAGTATAGACTGTTGCCTGGAACAAAGTATCGTCGCTTATCCAGCTCACTTTTGCTTCGTTTTCCTCAGCCCACTCGCTGTCTTCCTTCGCAAAGTCGGGAATTGTGATCGTAAGACCGTCAACGGTGTGTTCCTTCATCTCGATATCGCCCTCAGGAAGCTCTGCGCCGTTATAGGGCTTGCCGTCGATTTTTAAGCTGCTGATGATATCGTTATGACATTCGTCAGCCTCATCGGAAGTAATGTAAAACTCAAACAGATACTCCGTATCCTTGGTTGAGAAATAGTAATCGTACTCAGTATAGGATTCGCCGTATACTTCATATACATAGGTTGCTTTTATGCCCTCAAAGCCATTAATAACAACATTCTCGGCTGAGGATTCGCTGACCGGAACATCATAATACTCAAAATAATCAAGTGTATCATCAAGCAAATCATCAATAACATCATCGGAATTGTTAATGTAGACATTATTTTCAGTGTTCGGAGCAAAATACAAATCAAGCTCAAATGAGTAATCATCATTATTCCAGATAACACAGCTCTCATCCTCATAATATGTTGTATAAGCTGCTACACCGTATTTTTCGGGTACATCAAATTCTATACCGAGTTCAGCAAAAATTTCTTCGATTTCAGCCTCATCTGCAGGTGTTTCTGCAAACTCGTCAATAGTTGTACCGGAGGAAGTGCCACCATCCTTGATTTCAAAGGTCGCTATAACATTTTCTAATTCATCGGCATCCGAGTCGTTAAAGGGTATGGTTTCAATCATATACATATGATCTTCTGTTGCGAACAAATACATAGTTGCAGAAATTCTCATTCCCTGTGTAACAATATCGAAGCCAAAAACGACACACTCTCTGCCGTTGAGGGTACTTTTATACAGATTGACATTTTCTACTTCGCCGATGCCCTGGCCTTCCAGCATACTCTTAACCATATCAGACATAGACTCCAGAGTTGCGTCATCAAACATGGAAAAATCTGCTCCGTAAGCATTTTCAATGGCAAACAGCATAAGCATTGAATCGTTGTCGGTGCTCCAACAGGTGACCATATCACCCAGGCCCATATCTACCTGCTGATAATCTGAAGGAATATCAATGCTGTAGGTTTCAGTCTCATATGCCGATGCTCCGAAGGCTAACACGGCAACAGCCATAATGATAACCAGAAATGTTAAAAAAGCCTTTTTCATAAATATACACATCCTTTTTATTTTCCTTTTCGTCATAAAGAAAAGGGATTTTTATTAAAGTTAAGCTCTGAATCAGTCTCAGTTCTTTTTCTTGAGAATAACAATGGCAAGAATAGCAATAATTGCCACGGCAGCAACAGCAATAATTACGATATTCATATCTATACCGCCCTTATCCTCCTTATCCTGCTCATCATCTTCTTTTTCTTCTTTATCCTTTTCGGAGCTGTCAGCATCATCAGTCTCATCAGCATCTTCTGAGGGTTCAGTGCTCTGGATTATTTCTGTGGGCTTGACTAAAATTTCATCGTAAATAGCAAGAGAATTAATAACTTCTCTTTCAAGTGCTCCGTTTGAACCTGAATAGTCATAGAAATATACACAGTGAACTTCATCTTCTGTTGCAAAGATATAAATAGTCGCATAGGCTGTTACGCCTGTTATTAAAAGATCACCTGTTATTTTTATACCTTCATATCCGTTTACAGTAACAATCGACGGCGCTGTATTTTTAAATGAATCGCCTGCCGATGCTGTAAATTCGTCGCTGTAAGCCTTGAGTTCAGCAGAAGTAATCCCTGCCAAAGCTTCCTTATCAGTATTTTCAATAGTGGCATAGGCAACTGAGAAGGTACTGTCGGATGTCATCCACTGCTTTTCAATTATACCCATAGCAGAAATCTCACTGAAATCCGCAGGAAGCTCCAGGGATACGGTTCCGTTTTTGCTTGTAAATTTAACAGGAGCTTTTTCAACGGAAGGCTCGTCTGAGCCTGACAGGCTTTTTGGTGTATATGTATCTAAAATATCGTAGGCTTCCTCAAAATGTGCAGTATCATCAACCATAATTGCAATATGATGCAAAATTCCGCTCTCATACACCATCATGCCTTCGACATAATAGAGAATCTCACCCGCATAGGCATACTCAAAACCATATATCATTGCACTTGAGCCGTCTTCATATCCCTCAAACTCACTAACAAGATCCTCAACGCTAATACCGGCCGATTCGTTAGTAAAGCTGTCCTTGATGATATCCTCATATTCCGTCTTCTCACTGCTTGTAAGATCGCCGAAATTAATCTCAACGCTTTCACTGCAATCAATAATGATCATAATTTCGTCGCTCTTTTCAATAGTGAGACCATTTTCTGAAGCTTCCTGAGTATAACCTGCGGGAACATCAATGCTGAAGTAATCATTTTCATAAGCCGATGCACCGAAAGCGAACAGGCATACCACTGTCATTACAAATAAAACTGTTAAAAATGTCTTCTTCAATTTTTAGACCTCCAATTTTTTTAAATTTGTTTTATCAACAAACTAATATTACACCAAAATAACCAAAAAATCAACAATCTGAGATGCTTTTTATGTAAAAAAACAAGAAGCCAATGAATTTTTATTGACTTCTTGTTGCATAAATCATCCAATCATTGAAGAAAGGATTTCTTCAGCCTTTTTAATTGCTTCGGGAAGAAGTGAAACTTCCTTTGCGCCTGCCATTGCGCTGTCGGGCTTGCCGCCGCCGTTGCCTCCTGCCAGCTTTGCAATTTCTCTTGCAAGATTTCCTGCGTGAGCACCTGCGGCTACAGCTGCCTTACCGCAGCAGGTACAGATATTTCCGCTGCCCTTTGCCTTCTGAACGCCTGCAATTACACCGACGTAATTGTCGCCCTTGCTCTTTACAAGGTCGCACATATTGCGAAGCTCATCGGGAGTTGTATCATCAAGGAATGCGGTTACAAGCATTACTCCGCCGATTTCAGTTGCATTTGAAAGCATTGACTCGGTTTTGATGTTTGCAAGAATGCCTGAAAGCTTTTCGATTTCCTTTTCCTTTGCTTTCATATCAGCCATTACTGATTGTGCCTTAACAGCAATATCGTTCGCATTTGCAACCTTAAGAGCTGCCGCAGTATCGCTGATAAGCGCAAGCTTTGAATCAATGTACTTTATTACGTTTTTACCTGTAACACCGATGATTCTTCTTACACCTGCTGCGACTGAGGATTCAGAAACAATTCTGAAAAGGCCTAAGTTGCCGGTGTTGCTGACGTGAGTACCGCCGCAAAGCTCAGTAGAGAACTTCCCTGCCTTTACAACGCGGACAACATCACCGTATTTTTCTCCGAAGAGAGCCATTGCGCCCATAGCCTTGGCTTCATCAATAGGCATCTCCTTTGAAAGAACGGCTACTGCATCAAGAATTACACCGTTAACAAGATTTTCAACCTTCTTAAGCTCCTCTGCTGTAACAGCTGCAAAATGAGTAAAGTCAAAACGGACTTCGTTTTCATCAACAAGCTGACCTGCCTGCTCAACGTGAGTACCGAGAACCTCTCTGAGTGCCGCCTGAAGAAGGTGAGCCGCAGTATGGTTTCTCATTATTGCCTTTCTCTTACTCTCATTGTATGCGGTAACAGCCTTGTCGCCGACCTTGATGCCGTCACCTGAAAGAATACCTCTGTGAAGAACAACGCCGTCAGCGTCCTTGGTTGTGCCTGTTACCTCAAAAGTGCTTTCACCGATTGTGATAACACCTGTGTCACCAACCTGTCCGCCGCTTTCAGCATAGAAGGAGGTTCTGTCAAGGACAAGTACCGCATCACCGGCTTCAACAAAATCCTTTCTTTCACCGTCTGCAACAAGGGCAACAACTGTGGCTTCGGTACCGTTTTCACAGTAGCCTGTAAACTCTGTCTTTGCAATATCCTTAAAGGATACGCCCGAATTTCTCCAGTCGGTATCTGCTCCGTCACGCTTAACACTCTTTGCGAGCTGACGTGCTTCTTCAACAAGCTCTCTGAAACGAGCCTCGTCAACAGTCATATTCTTTTCTGAAGCAATTTCCTTTGTAAGGTCAATGGGGAAGCCGTAGGTATCCTGAAGCTTGAAGGCATCCTCGCCTGAAAGTATTCCGCCCTCACTCTTAGCCATCATTTCATTGAGAAGTCCGAGACCGGAGTCTATGGTCTTGTAGAAGCTGTCCTCTTCCATTGAGATAACCTTTTTGATATAATCCTGCTTTTCAACGAGGTTGGGATATGCATTTGCATTTTCCTTTATAACGGTCTCGCACACTTCGGCAAGGAAGGGTCTGTCGATACCGATAAGCCTTCCGTGTCTTGCGGCACGGCGGAGAAGTCTTCTTAAAACGTAGCCTCTGCCGCTGTTTGAGGGAAGCACGCCGTCGCCCACCATAAATGTTGTGCTTCTGATATGGTCTGTGATAACACGAAGGGAAATATCCTTCTGTGCATCGTCGTGATAGTTGATGCCTGCGATTGAGATAATATGCTTCATTATATTCTGAACTGTATCAACCTCAAAGAGATTGTCAACATCCTGCATTACGCAAGCAAGTCTCTCAAGGCCCATACCTGTATCAATGTTAGGATGTGCAAGACGGGTATAGTTGTTGTTACCGTCATTTTCAAACTGTGTGAAAACAAGGTTCCAGACCTCGATAAAGCGATCACAATCACAGCCTACCTTACAGTCGGGGCTACCGCAGCCCTTTGAGGGACCTCTGTCGAAGTAAATTTCAGAGCAAGGGCCACAGGGACCTGCACCGTGTTCCCAGAAGTTATCCTCCTTACCGAAGCGTACCATATGTGAGGGATCAACACCCACTTCCTTGGTCCAGATGTCAAAAGCTTCATCGTCATCAAGATACACGCTGACATAAAGAAGCTCCTCAGGAATTTCCATTACTTTTGTAAAGAACTCCCAAGCCCATGCTGTTGCCTCTCTCTTGAAATAGTCACCGAAGGAGAAATTGCCGAGCATTTCAAAATAGGTACCGTGACGTGCGGTTTTACCTACATTTTCAATATCGGGAGTACGGATACATTTCTGGCAGGTTGTCACTCTCTTGCTGGGCGGTGTGACCTCACCCGTAAAATACTTTTTCATCGGAGTCATGCCCGCATTGATGAGAAGGATACTTTTATCCCCCTGAGGAACAAGAGAAAAGCTGGGGAGTCTGAGATGCTCCTTTGATTCAAAGAATGAGAGATATTTCTCTCGGATTTCGTTTAAGCCCATCCACTTCATAGTTTGATTTATCCTTTCATTTTAAATAATTATTTTAAAAAATAAAAAAAGTCTTGTCCTTTAATTTCAGGACGAGACTTTACTCGCGGTACCACCCGAATTGTGCATACGCACCACTCTTGACCTTTAACGCAGATTTACGGCATCCCTTTCAGGTGCAACTCAGAGGGCAGCGACATCATTTCTCTTTTTAGGCGACTTCCAGCCACGGTCACCTTCTCTGAAAAAAAGACTGAAATATGTTTCCCTCGTCAAAGTTTTTTTCATATTAACAACGGGTTTATTTTACTATATTCTGAATCGAAAGTCAAGATAAATTTATGTTTATTTATATACTGATGCACAAGTTATCTTTCGACACATCAACGTAAAAACTGTTTACCCACATTTGCAAAACAATTAAGTGAAGTTTTTTATCTGTAGCCAAACCGGCAAAATTGTTAGTCACCTTCAACATTTTTCTCAAGATCTTTTTCAGCTTTTGCTTGCAAAAGAAGCTCATTGCAAATTATGGAATACAAACTGTGAATTGCTGAAATTTTGCCAACTTTATCGAGTTTATTGAAAACATCCAGCATTTCTCTTTCTTTTTCACTTATTGATTCCGGTGTGATTTCCTCTAAGCGTTCATTTATATCCATACTTATTCCCCTCCGATATCAACGGTATAAATGTTAATATTTTCAACTTTTACAATCGAATTATAGCAGACAAGCCAGTAAAAATCAATAGTTTTTGAGAAAATTCGACACAAATTGGTGTTTTTATTTCTTTTTAATTAATTCAAAGTGATTAATCTGTTGCAATTTCGCTTAATCCTTAAAATTAGCACCTGATTTTTATAAATAACTATTGACTTTATCGTATTAAAGTGATATCATAGTAAAACAATTTGCTTGGAGGTTATATTTATTATGAATTTTCGTTCTCCTTCTATTGACAGATTCTTTGAAGCTGTATTAAACTTAGAGTCTGTCGAAGATTGTTACCGATATTTTGAAGATGTCTGCACAATAAAAGAAATACAAAATATGGCACAGCGTCTTGATACTGCCATCCTGCTTTCACAGGGGTTAAGCTATCAGACTGTTGCCGAAAAGGCTGACGTCAGCACTGCAACAGTTGTGCGTGTGGGCAGATGTCTGAAATACGGTAGCGGCGGCTATAAAACTGCAATTGAAAAACTCGGCAAAACGGAGGAAAAATGATGATTGTTAACGAATTATCTTTAAGCTTTAACGAGAAGGTTACTTTCGCCCTTCGCTCACTTTACCGTGAAAGAGGCTATTCTCAATATAAAATGAGTAAATTTGAAGAATATGATCTGTATGCAGGAAACAAGGACTTTCTTATTTCGGACAGTGTTATCACCTTCACCGACACAAACGGTAAGCTTATGGCACTCAAGCCCGACGTGACTCTTTCTATAATAAAGAATATAAAAGATCAGCCCGATTGTGTTCAGAAGGTATATTATAATGAAAACGTATACCGCATTTCAAAAGGAAGCCACGCTTTTAAAGAAATTATGCAGGTCGGTCTTGAATGCTTCGGAGATATTGATGATTATAATATTTGCGAGGTTATATCCCTTGCAGCAAGAAGTCTCAAGACTATATCAGACAACTGTATTCTCGATATATCACACCTTAAGCTTGTTGGTGACATCACAGACAGCTTCGGCATTCCCGAATATGCAAAAAAGGATGTTCTCAAGTGTATCGGAGAAAAGAATATTCACGAGCTCAGAAGAGTCTGCGAGGGTCTTAGCGCACCCGAAAGCAGTGTGGAGGTTTTAAAGCTTCTTATTACCACTGCCGGCAAACCCGATGAGGTTCTCCCCTGTCTCGAAAAGGCTCTTGCAGGTAAATTTGATATATCACCCATCAAGCAGCTTGCGGAAATTATCGGCGGTGTTGATGAGGATATAAGAGATATGCTCAGAATTGACTTTTCCGTTGTAAGTGATATGAAATATTATAACGGTATAGTTTTTAAGGGCTATATCGAAGGTGTTCCCGCAAGTGTAATTTCAGGCGGACAGTATGACAGACTTATGAAAAAAATGAAGCGCAAATCAGGCGCCATCGGTTTTGCGGTATATCTTGATATGCTTGAAAGACTGAATATTTCCCCCAAAGAATACGATGTTGACACTCTTCTTATTTACAGCGAGAACGATAGTCCTGCCGATATCGGAAAAGCAGTAAAGAAGCTCACCGAAAATAAGAACACTGTTCTTGCCTGCAAAAAGATTCCCGAAGGGTTAAAATACAAAAATACAGTTAATCTGAGTGAGGTGGATATCCGTGAAAACAATGCTTAATGTTGCCTTGCCTAAAGGAAGACTCGGTGAAAAGGTTTATGCCATGTTTGAAAAGGCAGGCTTCGAGTGTCCGTCTATAAAAGAGAACAACCGTAAGCTTATCTTCGAAAACGAGGAGATAGGCGTCCGATATTTTTGGGTCAAGCCCTCGGACGTTGCCATATATGTTGAAAGAGGCGCTGCCGACGTAGGCGTTGCAGGCAAGGATATTCTGCTTGAATATGAGCCAGATGTTTATGAGCTTCTTGACCTTGATATAGGTAAATGCCGTATGGCTGTTGCGGCAAAAAAGGATTTCCGTGACGATAATTCGCGCACACTGCGTGTAGCCACAAAGTTTACCAACATCGCAAGTCAGTATTATCTTTCAAAGGGCAGAGATATTGATATAATTCACCTCAACGGCTCGATTGAAATAGCGCCCATACTCGACCTTTCAGATGTTATTGTGGATATCGTTGAAACGGGTACAACCCTTAAGGAAAACAATCTTGAGGTTTTCGAAACGGTGGTACCTATAAGTGCAAGACTTATAGCAAACAAGACCAGCTACAGATTCAAATCTGAAAGCATTGAAAAGATAGTGCGTGAAATCGCCGCACAAACGGAGGCAAAAGAATGATAAAGATATTAAAATACTCAGAGGTTTCTCCTGAGGATGTTTTCGCAAGAACCGAAGCGACAGTAAATGTTGAGGAAATTGTAACGGATATTATTTACAATGTAAGAAAAAGGGGCGATACAGCTCTTTTTGAATACTGTGAAAAGTTTGACAAGGCAAAGCTCAGCTCACTTCTTGTAAGCGAAGAAGAAATCGAAGAAGCCTTCAGCAGTGTTGAGCCGAGATTTATTGAAATTCTCACAAAAGCGGCTACAAATATCCGTAAATTTCACGAAAAGCAGGTACGCAACAGCTTTATCATCAATGATGAGGACGGTATCGTTATCGGTCAGAAGGTTATCCCCGTTGACAGAGCAGGTCTTTATGTACCCGGCGGTACTGCCGCTTACCCGTCAACAGTACTTATGGACTCAATCCCCGCAAAAATTGCAGGCTGCCGTGAGGTTGTTATGGTAACTCCTCCCGGTAAGGACGGCAAAATAAATCCTGTTATTCTTGCCGCCGCAAAAATTGCAGGCATCGACAAAATATTCAAGGTAGGCGGTGCTCAGGCCGTTGCCGCTCTCGCCTATGGTACCGAGAGTATTCCTAAGGTTGATAAAATCGTAGGACCCGGTAATGCTTTTGTTGCAGAAGCTAAAAAGCAAGTATTCGGTCAGGTTTCTATTGATATGATTGCAGGTCCCAGTGAAATTCTCATTGTTGCCGACGGAAAATCTGATGCTTCACACCTTGCCGCAGACCTGCTTTCTCAGGCTGAGCACGATAAGATGGCAAGTGCAGTTCTTGTTACAGATTGTCCTGTTCTTGCAGAAAAGGTAAGCGAAGAGCTTGAGAGGCAGATTCCTCAGCTTCTCAGAGCTGAAATTGCAAGAGCATCAATAGATAACAACGGAAAAATCATTGTTGCCGATGACCTTCGTCAGGCCATTGAAATAGCAAACGAAATTGCGCCCGAGCATCTTGAGCTCTGTGTTGATAATCCCTTTGATTATCTCGACAGTATACGTCATGCGGGTTCAATCTTTATGGGAAGAAACTGTCCCGAAGCCCTCGGTGACTACTTTGCAGGACCTAACCACACCTTGCCCACAAGCGGTACGGCAAAATTCTCAAGTCCCCTTTCCGTTGACGATTTCGTAAAGAAAACACAGTACACCTATTACACACGCGATGCGCTTGCAAGGGTAGCAAAGGACGTTGCCTTCTTTGCTGAAAAGGAAGGTCTCACCGCCCACGCCAAAAGCGCAGTAATCCGCACGGAGGAAAATTAAGTGAGTCGTTTTTTCAGTTCAAAATATAAAAATCTTATACCCTACACCCCCGGTGAACAGCCTAAGGACACTCAGTATGTAAAGCTTAATACAAACGAGTCGCCCTTTCCGCCTTCACCGAAGGCAATAGAGTTTGCCTCAAGGGCAGCAGAGAGGCTTCAGCTTTACTCTGACCCCGAGTGCAGAGACCTTGTGAAGGCTGCAGCTGAGCATTTCGGCGTTTCAAAGGACGAAATACTCTTTACAAACGGCTCCGATGAAATACTCAATTTTGCCTTTATGGCATTCTGCGACAGTGAGCATCCTGCAGTTTTTCCCGACATAACCTACGGCTTTTATTCGGTTTTTGCAGACCTTAACGGCGTACCTTATGAGAAAATCCCTCTGAGAGAGGATTTTACGGTGAATGTTGACGATTACATCGGCATAAACAAAACCATTTTCCTCGCCAACCCCAATGCACCTACAGGTATTGCCCTTTCCGTTGCCGATATAGAAAGAATTGTAGCTTCAAACCCCGACAGTGTTATACTTATTGATGAAGCATATGTTGATTTCGGTGCAGAAAGCGTTGTATCTCTTATACATAAATACAATAATCTTATTGTCACACAGACATTTTCAAAATCACGCTCTCTTGCAGGCGGCAGACTCGGCTTCGGAATTGCTTCAAAGGAGCTTATTGCGGATATGAATACGGTTAAGTATTCCACCAATCCCTACAACATCAACAGTATGACTATGGCGGCAGGCATAGGCACTCTTCTTGATGACGGGTATATGAAGGAAAACTGTATCAAAATCGCCGAAAACAGACAGTGGACTACTGAAAAACTTGCAGAAATGGGCTTTTCCTTCACCGATTCAAAGGCAAACTTCATTTTTGCAAAGCACGAAAAAGCCGATGGAAAGGAAATATACCTGAAGCTTAAAGAAAAAGGTGTTCTTGTACGTCACTTTGACTCTGCAAGACTTTGCGACTATAACCGTATAACAATAGGAAACAAGGAGCAGATGCAGATTTTCATTGACACCTTAAAGGAAGTTCTGGAGGAAATTTTATGAGAACAGCAACAATAAACAGAAAAACGGGAGAGACGGATATTTCCCTCACTCTCAATATAGACGGAAGCGGCAAGAGCAACATTGATTCAGGTTGCGGCTTTCTTGACCATATGCTCACTCTTTTCGCTAAACACGGCAGATTTGACCTTACGGTAAAGTGCATCGGTGACACTCACGTTGACGATCACCACACCACCGAAGATATAGGAATCTCCCTCGGCATGGCTTTCAAGGAGGCTCTCAGTGACAAAAAGGGAATTGTGCGTTACGGACATATGATTCTCCCTATGGATGAAGCACTCATCCTTTCCGCTGTTGACTTCTCAGGCAGAGGATACCTCGGCTACAGTATGAATATACCTACAGAAAAGGTAGGCACCTTCGATACTGAGCTTGTTGAGGAATTCTGGCTGGGCTTCATAAGAAACGCTGAGTGTACCCTACATATCAGACAGCTTGCAGGCACAAACTCCCACCATATCATTGAGGGGGCATTCAAATCTGTTGGTCACAGCTTCAGAAAGGCCTGTAAAATAGACAGTGAATTTTCACAGGATGTTTTATCTACGAAAGGTGTTTTATAATGGTTGCAATAGTTGATTACGGTGTGGGAAATCTTTTCTCACTCAAAAGCTCATTTGCCGCTATCGGTGCTGAAGTTACAGTTACCGATGACAGTGAAGTATTAAGAAGTGCAGATAAAATAATTTTTCCCGGTGTAGGTGTTTTTGAGGATGTGGCAAAAAAGCTCCGCGACTCCGGTCTTGATGTTGTCATCAAAGAGCTTGCCGCCGAAGGTAAGCCTCTTATGGGCATCTGTCTCGGTATGCAGCTTCTTTTTGACAAAAGTTATGAATATGGTGAGCATGACGGTCTCGGCCTCATAAAGGGCTCTGTAAGACCTATCGATGATGTTATCCCTTCCGACCTGAAGATTCCGCATATTGGCTGGAACGGGCTTAAATTCAGGAACTCAAGCAATCCCCTTTTCAAATATATAAATGAAGGCGATTGCGTTTATTTCGTACATTCCTACTACGCCTGCGATTGCGATAAGGCTGTGATTGCAGTTTCAGAGTACGGTGCAGAGCTTACCGCTGCTGTAGCCGACAAAAATATTTTCGGCTGTCAGTTTCATCCCGAAAAAAGCGGTAAAACGGGGCTTGCCATCCTCAAGGCATTCGTTGATATGAAGGAGGAAGATATATGCTGATTTATCCTGCTATTGACTTATTTGACGGAAAAGCCGTACGCCTTTTCAAGGGCGATTACGCTCAAATGACCGTTTATAACGAAAACCCCGTTGAGGTTGCCGAAGACTTTCTCAGAAGCGGTGCCCAAAGAATACACCTCGTTGACCTTGAGGGTGCTAAGGAAGGTACCACTCCTAACCTTGAAACAGTTTGCAAAATAAAAAAAGCTACCGGTCTTTTTTGTGAAATCGGCGGCGGTATCCGTAGTATGGATACGATTGATAAATACATAAGTGCAGGCATTGACCGTGTAATTCTCGGTACTGCCGCCGTAACTCAGGAGGGATTCGTAAAAGAAGCCGTTGAGAAGTACGGTGAAAAAATTGCAGTAGGTATCGATATAAAGGACGGTTTAGTTGCTATCAAGGGTTGGACGGAAACATCAAACCTTGATGCTTTTGACTTCTACAAGCAGATGCAGGACATCGGCGTTAAAACCGTTATCTGCACCGATATTTCAAAGGACGGTGCCATGCAAGGCGCAAACCACACGCTTTACAAGGAGCTGAGTGAAAAATTCAGCCTTGACATCATCGCTTCGGGCGGTGTATCTTCGATAGAAGATATTGAAAAGCTTTCAGCTCTCGGCATTCACGGTGCTATTATCGGAAAGGCTTACTATATCGGAAGCATAAATCTCAAGGAAGCAGTTGAGGTGGCAAAATGATTACAAAAAGAATTATCCCCTGCCTTGATGTAAGAGACGGCAGAGTTGTTAAAGGAGTTAACTTCGAAGGTCTCAGGGATGTATCTTCACCCGTTGAGCTTGCAAAATATTACAGTGAATGCGGTGCTGATGAGCTCGTTTTTTACGATATTACAGCTTCAAGTGACGGCAGAAAGCTTTTCACTGATATTCTCTGTGAAACAGCAGCTAATGTGTTTATACCTCTCACCGTAGGCGGAGGAATCAACACCGTTGCCGATTTTGACCGAGTACTCAAGTGCGGCGCAGACAAGGTAAGTGTAAACTCGGGAGCCATAAGGAACCCAAACCTCATATATGAGGCAGCAAAGCTTTACGGTGACCAGTGCGTTGTGCTTTCTGCCGACATCAAGCGTGTTGACGGAGTTTTCCGTATTTTCGCAAAAGGCGGCAGAGAAAACACCGGAATCGAAGCAATAGATTGGATTAAGCACTGTGTAAATAACGGCGCAGGTGAAATCGTCGTTAACTCAATTGACACCGACGGCGTAAAGCAGGGCTTTGACCTTGAAATGCTCGAAAAGGTATGCGATGCTGTTTCAGTACCCGTTATCGCCTCAGGCGGTGCAGGAAAAATTGAAGATTTCATCACACTTTTCAACACGCTTCCAAAGGTTGATGCAGGTCTTGCGGCTTCGATTTTCCACTTCGGCGAAGTTAAAATTTCCGACCTTAAGGCTCAGATGCACAAAAGCGTAATACCCACCAGATTATAAGGAGTTTTAAAATGATAAATATTGACGAACTTAAATTTGACGAAAAAGGACTCATCCCCGCCATAGTGGTAGATGCAGTTACCAAAAGAGTACTTACTCTTGCATATATGAACAGAGAAAGCCTTGAGATTTCCATGGAAAAGGGACTCACCTGCTTCTGGAGCCGCTCAAGACAGGAGCTCTGGCTCAAGGGCGAAACAAGCGGAAACTATCAGCACATTGTTTCCATAACTGCAGACTGTGACAAGGATGCTCTTACCGTTATGGTTGAGCCTGACGGTCCTGCCTGCCACCTCGGTACGACCTCCTGCTTTGAGAATCCCCTCTTTCAGAGCGAGGACAGACACGAGTTTTCCTATGAAGGCCTTATGAAGCTTATTGAAGGCAGAAAGACCGACGAAAAGGAAGGCTCATACACAACCTACCTTTTCAAGAAGGGACTCGATAAAATCCTCAAAAAAGTCGGCGAGGAATCGACAGAGGTTATAATCGCCGCAAAGGCTGAGGATAAAAAGGAAACCGTATATGAAATCGCCGACCTTGCTTATCATGTAATGGTGCTTATGGTTGAAGCCGGCATCTCTCTTGAGGATATTCACAGAGAGCTTGCTTCAAGACACGTTATTGACCACAAGGTAAAGCAGGAAAAGATGACAAAATAACATAAATAGCCCTTCGGTTTAATACCGAAGGGTTTTGTGTTATATTTCTCTCATTAACTGCTTTGGTTATAGCTTTACACCCTTATAAATATAATAAGGCTTGGAGAAGATATAACTTCCGTCTTCTTGTGCCACTTTCAGATTGCTTATAAACTCATCGTATTCTTCTTTACTGAAAGTGCCTGTACTTTTCTCGTGAAGCCACGCAATATGTTTGCTGAAATCAAACCCAAAACAGCCTTCCTTATATTCTGTTTCAACAACATTGTGAACAGTTACAGAACTTTCAAACAGATTGCTTTTCTTAAAAAAACCGTACATCCTTCTGCCAATCCAACTGTCAAGGTCATCCATCCAAGGTTGTTTTGTTACTGCATAGGCATGAATTGCCTTTGAAATAAGTTCTTTGTTTTCACCATTATAGACTATACTTTCCCAATCGCAGTTTACGCAAATTACAGTACCGCCGGGCTTTAAGATTCTGTGAATCTCACTAACTAAGGATTCTTTGTCCGAAACGCACTCAAACATATCTTTGGTAAAAACAAAATCGAAGGTATTGTCGTCGAACTTGAGTTTCTTTGAGCAATTCATCACCTTAAGCTTAATCGGCTGTTTATATTTAACATCTTTAAACCATTTGTCAGTTATGTCTACGCCTACGGCTGACTTAATTTTATTCGGAAAGGCTTCCTGAAAAGCCAAAAGAAAAGTTGCATCCTTGCAACCAAAATCTGCAATTACTGCATTATCAGGTAAGTTTATTTGTTCTGAAATTGCTTTGAATAATGTTTTATACTTAAAATTGTTCATTTTTAATAACCTCCAAAAATAAGAATAAAAAATACTGTTAACAGCTATATGCCATTAACAGTAATATAAAAGGTAAACTTTTCTTTATCACTCTATCAGGCACACAGCAATTTAAGCCTGTACCTAATGCAAGATACAAGCTATCTTCGTCTGCGTCGAACAATGATAAAGAACATACCGATTCCCTCCAATTAAGATTTTAAGTTATTATACTACAAAATTTGAAAATTGCAAGCATTACAACAAAAAAAGAACCGCTCTCTCAAGCAGTTCTTCATCTGGTGCGAGTGTTCATAAGGGGGTTATTTCACATCCAATAATCAATCAAACCAATAATTTCATCAAGTACGCTATCTTTATTATCATTATACCCCTGCCAAGAGCTTATGAAAAAATTCACAAATCTATTCATAATATTTTTTATATCTTTTGCTCTGCTTTTTGCGTGATTTGACAAATAGGTTAAGAATATATCATTATTCATAATTTTAAAGAATTGTCGTAAATATATTTTTGATACATCTTTATCAAAAGCTATACAAAACATTTCTCTAAAAGAGATCAAAAAACATCGATAAACTTTATTATCAGACATTTCATCAAAATCTGTGCTTAAAAAATCAAATACTTTTTCAAACAAAAGCGTGGTTGTTTCTTCGTTTTTAGGAAATTCACTATTAAGGTTTTCTTTTTCACATTCAAGATATGTCATTAATTTAGGGCTGATACTCATTGATTATCACCTCTCAAAAACATTATACACACTGAAATATCAAAAATCAAGTTACTACAATTTTTAAGAAACCCACTTGACATCTTTGCGGTTTTAACCAAAGTGTCATAGTGGGTTACATACTTTTATATGAAGATATAAAAAGTTGAGTATCCACGGGTCAAATCTCTTATGAATATTCAATCTGGTGCGAGTGTTCATAAGGGATTTACTCAAAATATAAGTAAAACCGGTTTCAAACATAGTATTCTACACTCCTGCTGTTGCTTAAACAGAGTAAAAAGAAAGGACAAATACTATGAAAACTAATAATATCACTTATAGAAGAGTTGGGGATTACCTCACTTAAGGATATTCAAGAAAACAACCACATACGCTGTTTACAAAATTCCTCGCAAATAAAATAATCAAACGAGGTAAAAGTATATGTTTAACTTTATTGAACAGTTTTATTATGGAAACATTGAGCCGCAGGAATGTTCATCCGAGCTTACAGCAGAGATGAAAAAGAA
>JAZSPQ010000036.1:0-22736 GCA_045537485.1 Acutalibacteraceae bacterium
CGGTGCGGCCCATATCCAATCCACCTTCAACAACACAATCGTTACCATCACTGATTTACAGGGTAACGCCGTGTCATGGGCAAGTGCCGGTGAAATGGGCTTCAGAGGCTCAAGAAAATCCACTCCCTTTGCTGCTCAGACTGCTGCTGAAACAGCTGCCAAGGCTGCAATCGAACACGGAATGAAGACCGTTGAAGTATATGTTAAGGGCCCCGGTCAGGGTCGTGAAGCTGCTATCAGAGCTTTACAGACCGCAGGTCTTGATGTAACAATGATCAAAGACGTTACACCGATTCCTCACAATGGCTGCCGTCCCCCGAAGAGAAGACGTGTATAATTACAATAGGAGGTAAAGCGACATGGCAAAGAATAGAGAACCTATTGCAAAGCGCTGTAAGGCTTTAGATCTTTCTCCTGCAGTTATGGGTTATTCCAAGAAGCAGACAAACCGCAATCCCGGCGGTAAGATGAAGAAAAAGAAGAGCGAATACGGCTTACAGCTTAACGAAAAGCAGAAGGTTAAGTTCATCTACGGTATTCTTGAAAAGCAGTTCCGTAACTATTACGAAAAGGCTGTTAAGGCTCCCGGCAAAACCGGTGATAACCTTTTAATTCTTGTTGAACGCCGTCTTGATAACGTTGTATTCCGTCTGGGTTTTGCTGCTACACGCCGTCAGGCTCGTCAGCTCGTAACTCATTCACACTTTACAGTTAACGGCAAGAAGGTTAACATTCCTTCATACCTTGTAAAGGCAGGCGACGTTATCGAAGTAGCTGAAAAGAGCCGCTCATCAGTTCTGTTTGAGCGCCTTGCAGGTCCCGACGCACCTGTAGTTCTCACTCCCGCATGGATGGAAAGAGAAAAGAACGCCCTCAAGGGTACAGTTACTCATATCCCCGCTCGTGAAGAGATAGATACTCCCGTTGAAGAGCATCTTATCGTTGAGCTCTATTCTAAGTAATAGACTTGTTAAAACGTAAAACACATCCACAAATAAGTAAGGAGGGTTTTGCATGATAGGCATTGAAAAGCCCAGAATCGAAACTGCAGAATTAGCAGCTGACGGTACCTACGGCAAAATTATCGTTGAACCGTTAGAGCGTGGCTACGGTGTGACATTAGGCAACAGCCTTAGAAGAATTCTTCTTTCGTCACTTCCCGGCTATGCAATTACCAGCGTGAAAATTGATGGCGTACTTCATGAATTTTCAACAATCCCCGGCGTAAAAGAGGATGTTACCGAAATCATCTTGAATCTTAAAAACGTCATTCTTAAAATTCACGGTGACGGACCCAAAACAGTATACATTGATGCAAGCGGCGAAGGCGAAGTTGTAGCCGGCGACATCAAGTGCGATTCAGAGGTTGAAATCATCAACACTGATTATCACATCTGTACACTTGACAAGGATGCAAGCATCAATATGGAGCTTACTGTCAACAAGGGTCGTGGATATGTATCGGCAGAGCAGAATAAAAAGCTCATGCAGCCTGTTATCGGTGTAATTGCAATCGACTCAATTTACACACCGATTTTAAAGGCAAACTACACAATTGACGACATGCGTGTTGGCCAGGATATCGGTTTCGACAAGCTTACTCTTGAAGTTTGGACAAACGGAACAATCTCAGCAATAGATGCTGTTTCACTCGGTGCCAAGTTTCTCAACGAACATCTCGCTCTGTTCAGTGACCTCTCAGGTGAGGCATATGATACAGAGATTATGGTCGACAGAGACACCGATACCAAAGAAAAGGTACTCGAGATGACTATTGAGGAACTTGACTTATCAGTACGCTCATTCAACTGTCTGAAGCGTGCAGGTATCAACACAGTGGAAGATTTAACAAACAAGACTGAAGACGATATGATGAAGGTTCGTAACCTTGGTAAGAAGTCTTTGGATGAAGTTATCAATAAGCTTCATTCCTTCGGTCTTGACCTTCGCAACGAAGACGAATAATTATCTAACGGTAAAGGAGTGATTTCAAATGGCAGGTAGCAGAAAGCTCGGCAGAGCAAGCGACCACAGAAATGCAATGCTCAGAGGTATGGTAACTTATCTCTTAGAGAATGGCAGCATTGAAACCACCGTTACAAGGGCTAAGGAAGTTCGTTCAATGACTGAGAAAATGATTACTCTCGGTAAGGAAGATACACTTCACAACAAGCGTCAGGCTCTTGCATACATCACAAAGAGAGATGTTGTTAACAAGCTTTTCGCAGAAATCAGCCCCAAGTATAAGGAAGTTAACGGCGGCTACTGCCGTATTATCAAAACAGGTCCCCGTCGTGGTGATGCTGCAGAAATGTGCATTATTGAACTTGTTTAATTGATAATACAAAACTCATAAATAAAAGGCTATCGCTTCAGGGCGGTAGCTTTTATTTTTTTTTGTTTTTATGGTTTTGTATAAAAATTCATCTTAGGGTGAATGCAAGAATATTTATACGGCCTATACGCGGGGATAATGATAAAAAATATAATATTTAACGCAAATCCCCTTGACAAAAGCATAGTAAATATTATACAATTATAGGGCAAATAAAATTTTATACGGAGGAAAACAAAATGAAAAAAATTCTCGCAGTAGCTCTTGCTGCTATTATGCTTTTTGCATTCGCAGCTTGCGGCGGTAAGTCAGGCACAGACGCTCAGGTTAAGATTTCTGTCGGCACAGGTAGCCCCACAGGTACATATTACGGTTTCACCGGTGCAGTTTGTCAGGTGCTCAGCAGTGACACAATTAAACTGACATACAAGTCAACCGGCGGTTCACAGGCAAACATTGAAGGTATCCGTGACGGTATCTATCAGATGGCTATCGTTCAGAACGACGTTATGAACTATGCTTACGAAGGCACAAACGGCTTTTCAGAAAAAATCACAAGCTTCTCATCAGTAGGTTGTGTATATTCAGAGGTTTGTCAGCTCGTTGTTAAGAAGGATTCAGGCATCACTTCAGTTGCAGACCTTAAGGGTAAGACCGTTGCAGTCGGTGACGCAGGCTCAGGTGTTTATTATAACGCTACTCAGATTCTTGCAGCAGCAGGCCTTGATATCGACAAGGATATCGACAAGGTAACAGCTTCATTCCAGAACTCAGCAGACCAGCTTCAGGACGGTTCAATCCAGGCTGCATTCATCACTGCAGGTACTCCCACTCAGGCTATTGATACTCTTTCAACATCAACAGAGTTAGCTCTCGTTCCTATCAGTGACGACATTATCGCTAAGCTTGTTGAGGATTATCCCTTCTATGCAGAATATGTTGCAACAGACAAGGACTATGGCTTCATCACAGAGCCCGTAAAGACAGTTGCTATCATGGCTACATATGTTGTTTCTAACGATCTCAGTGAAGAAACAGTTTATGAAATCACAAAGAATCTTTGGGAAAAGCAGGATAGCATTGTACACGGTAAGGCAGAAGAAATGGATATCAACAAAGCTACAGCAGGTATCGGCAACGTTCCTCTTCATCCCGGCGCAGCAAAGTATTATAAGGAAGCAGGCATTATTGCTGAATAATTTGATTTAAAAACTATACAGTTACTAATTAAATAATGTAAATGCTGTATATTTATATATACAGCATTTATTTTGACTGAATATTTACAGAAAAGGAGGTTTGCAAATGGATGAGAACATAAAAATGACGGAAGTTGATGAAGTTATTGATACCGATGCGATAATGCAGGAGTTTGACAGAGAAAGCAACGTCCGTGTGTTCACAGGCTGGAGAAAAAAAGCACTTACGGCTATTATGGCTCTTTTCAGTGCATATATGATTGCAATTGCTCTTGTGTTGCAGAATGAAACTCAGCACACAAAGCTGACAACCTTCCTTGCTTTCATCTTATTTATAGGTTACCTTATTTTTCCTGCCTATAAAAAGCAAACTAAAAAAATTAACTATGTACCTTTTTATGATATAATCCTAAGCATAGTGGGTGCAGGTTCATTTTTATATTACACAATCAATCAGGAAAAAATTATCGCTATGTCAACTAATATAGGAACTGTTGAAATAGTAGTTGCTATTGTTGCTATTGTTCTGTTGGTTGAACTGTGCCGAAGGGCTGTTGGTCTGCCTATAATATTTGTAGCGGGTGCTTTTGTGGTGTATGCTACCTATTATGCTTTTACCAATTTCCCCAAGGTTGCATTGAGACAGCTTGTTTATGAGCTTTTCTACAACGTTGCCGGCGGTATTTTCTCAACTCCCGTATATGTATGTACAACCTTTATTGTACTTTTCATTATTCTCGGTGCACTTCTTGAAAAAACCGGTATCGGTACCTTCTTCGTTGATCTTGCAAACTCAATTGCAGGCTCATCGGTAGGCGGCCCTGCAAAGGTTGCGGTTATCTCAAGTGCTCTTGAGGGTATGTACTCAGGCTCGTCGGTTGCAAACACAGTAGGCTCCGGTTCTATTACAATACCTATGATGAAAAAGACGGGCTATAAGCCTGAGTTTGCAGCGGCAGTTGAGGCTGCGGCTTCAACCGGCGGTCAGATTATGCCTCCCATTATGGGTGCAGCAGCATTCCTTATGGTTGAATATGCGAGAGTTCCTTATTCAACTATAGCACTTTCTGCTATATTACCGGCTTTGCTTTATTTCAGCGGAATTTTCCTTATGATTCACTTTGAAGCCAAGAAGCTTGGTCTTAACGGTCTTCCTAAGGATTCCCTTCCCAACTTTTTCAAGCTGATGTGCAAAAACGGATATCTTCTTTTACCGGTTGTTGTTCTCGTTATCGCTATGAACAAATTTACCCCGGGACGTTCGGCAAGCCTTGCCATACTTACGGCTTTCATTGTTTCGATGTTCCCTAAAAAGATTTCAAAGAAGACTCTTGTATGTTTTGCATATCCTCTTATTCCCACTGCAGTACTGTTCGTGCTTTGGAGCATTCTCGGAGAGGCAGGCTTGAGCACTGCAATCGTTGTGTCAATGGCGGTTTGCATTCCTCTTTCTTTCCTGACAAAGAAGCATTCGAACTTTAACCCCGAAGTAATGATAGGCTCTCTTGAAAACGGTGCAAAAAACACAATCGGTGTTGCAGTTGCCTGCGCTATGTCAGGTATCATCGCAGGCGTTGTAACGATGACGGCTCTCGGCCCTGAGCTTATTTCTATCGTTACGGGTGTAGGCGAGAATAGTATGTTCCTTTCGTTGCTTCTTACAATGGTATGCTGTATTGTTCTCGGTATGGGCGTTCCCACCACAGCAAACTATGTTATTATGGCAACAATTACCGCTCCTATACTTGTAAATATGGGTATTCCGGTTCTTGCGGCTCATATGTTTGTATTCTACTTCGGTATCGTTGCAGATATCACTCCGCCGGTTGCTCTTGCTGCCTATGCAGGCTCAGCTATCGCTAAGAGTAATCCGATGAAGACAGGTGTAACGGCAACGAGACTTGCAATCACCGCCTTTATCGTACCTTTTATATTTGCTTACAGTCCTCAGATGCTCTTTATCGATACCAAGTGGTACGAGGTTGTTCTTATTGTAATAACTGCAATCATCGGTATTTACGGCGTATCTGCGGCAATGGAAGGCTATATGAATGTGAAGATGGCTTGGTGGCAGAGACTTATTTGCCTTGCCGGCGGTCTGCTTTGTATCGTGCCCGGTGTGGCAACCGATGCTGTAGGTTTTGTATGTGTAGCAGCTGTAATCGTGATGCAGAAGCTTGCAGAGAAAAAAGCAAAAGCAATCATTGCTTAATTAAATCAAACCTGCTACGGATTATCCGTGGCAGGTTTTTTATTGACAATCCTCGCTTAAAATGTTAGTATGATAAAAAGGAGATGATTTTTATGGCTAGATTTTGCACAAAATGTGGTGCACAGCTTGATTCAGACGCTAAATTCTGTACCCGATGCGGTAACATTGTTAACGGACAACCTATGCATACTCCTGTAATGCAGAGAATGAATCAGACGCAGCAACCTGCAGTAAAGAATAAAAAAAGCAACATGGGACTTAAGGCAATTATTGCGGTGCTGCTTGTAGTTTTAATAGCTTTGGGCGGTGTTCTCGCTTATCAGAATTTTGCGGATAAGCCGGAAAAGGAAGACAAAAAGGATGCAGAGCGTATTGAAGAAACAACAGATTCGATTAAGGAACCTGATATAACAGAGTCCGATCCGGCTCTGACTGATGACGAAAATAAGGCTGACGCAACGGAGCCTGAAAAGCAACCTGAGTCAATCACAGTAGGTACAGGCGGTGTGCAGGGTACGTATTATGCTTTTTCGAGTGTTGTGGGCAGCGTTATTTCTGATGAAAGCAGAACATTTACTGTTGTTTCAACCGACGGCTCACAGGCTAATATTGAAATGATTGAAGACGGAGCGGCTCAGATGGCAATCGTACAAAATGACGTTGCAAACTATGCCTGTGATGGTGTTAACGGCTTCGATTCTCCGGTAACAAGCTTTTCAGCCATAGGTACAGTATATACTGAGGTGTGTCAGATTGTTGCGAGAAAGGATTCGGGAATCACGTCAGTTGCTGACCTTAAGGGTAAGACAGTTGCAGTCGGTGACGTCGGCTCGGGAGTTTATTATAACGCTACTCAGATTCTTGCAGCAGCAGGTCTTGATATCGACAAGGATATCAACAAGGTAACAGCATCCTTCGGTGACTCAGCTATACAGCTTAAGGACGGCACAATTGATGCTGCATTCATAGTCGCAGGGACACCTACACATACAGTAGTGGAATTGGAGACAAGCACGGACATCGTTCTTGTTGAGCTTGATGCGCAAACGGTAGCTTATCTTACAGAGCGTTACGGATACTATACTCCGTATACCATGACAGGGGAAGTCTATGATTCTATAGGTGAGCCGGTCAACACTGTTGCAATAAAGTCAATGTTTATTGCTTCAAATAATCTCAGTGAGGAAACTGTATATGAAATCACAAAGGATATCTGGGAAAGTAAGAGTGAAATAGCAGCGAGTCACGCAAAGGGTGTTGAAATGGATGTTTACTCAACTCTTGACGGTATAGGCAGAGTTCCTCTTCATCCCGGTGCGGAAAGATATTACAGAGAAATCGGTATTATAGAATAAAGAAAGCCACGGATTCAGTTTAAATCCGTGGCTGTTTTTCTATTGTTCACTACTCCTGCGGTCCCTTTCATTGTTGTAATCACGGACCGTCTCACAATCGGGAGATATAAGCTTAAGCTTCTCATATGCTTTGTCTGAAGCATCAAAATCCGTTCTGTTTAAAGCGAGGAAAATGAAAATATCAAGCAATCTTTCATCGTTATCAAAGTTAATCTGAGTTGACTTTAGAAGCTCATACGCTTCGTTTTCTTTTTTATTTTTAGTTAAAATATAGCAGTAGTAAAACAGAGCATCAGCATTGTCAGGATCAAGCTCGAGAGCAGTTCGCGCGTGGGCTATTGCCTTTTCCGTGTCGCCCGTATCATTGTAGCAAAGAGCAAGATTAATGCGCGTATCGATTCTGTCTTCTGCGGATAAAGCTTTTTTATAGTATTCTATAGCCTTTGTAAGCTTCTTCTGCATTTCACAGCAAAGCCCCAGAAAATAAAGAGTATCTGCCTTGCCGGGAGATAATTCATTGGATTTATTCAGGTGCTCAAAGGCGGGTATGGGCTTATCGAGCCGAAGATATGCAATACCGAGAAAGAAGTGGGCATCATCGGCATATATGGTGCCTTCCTTGGCCATAACAGCCTTCTGATAGTATTGCATAGCCTTTTCGGTGTTATCCGTGTCAAGCATGCGGCAGCACTCTCCGAGCTTGAAGTAGGCGTCACCGCACTCCGCGTCAGCCTCGGCGGCTTTTTGGTAAAGCTCCATAGCTTTTTCGTACTCCTCACGGTTATAGTATATTCCCGCAAGGTTGTATAAAGGAGCCTCCCAGGTCGGATCTAATTCTATAATGTAGTTGTATACACGTACGGCTTCATCATCTCTGTCGAGACATTTAAGGCAGTTCGCAAACATCAGCGCTGCATCACCGTCAGCGGCCTCCTTCCAGAGCTCCTCAAAAAGTGGGAGTGCTTCTTCGAAGCTGTCGTTATTATATAGCTCTTCAGCTTTTTTGAATTTTTCTGTATAGCTATTCAAATTATTACCTCCGTAAATTAAGCCCACCGCCTGAAGCGATGGGCTTATGTATTATCTTATTCTTCCATATCCTTCTTGGCTTCTTCGATAACCTTCTGTGCAACGTTCATGGGAGCATCCTCATAACGTGCAAAGGTGAGTGTGAAGTAGCCTCTGCCTGCAGTTACGGAACGAAGGGTAACTGAGAAGTCGCCCATTTCAGCCATAGGAACTTCAGCAACAAGCTCCTGCATCTTAGGCTCATCTGCGGCACCCATACCGAGTACGCGGCCGCGGCGCTTTGTAATGTCGCCCATGATGTCGCCGAGGTTAGCGTCGGGCATATAAACCTTTAATTCACCGATAGGCTCGAGAATTACGGGGTTAGCCTGAGCCATACCGTTCTTGTAAGCGATCTTAGCTGCGGTCTTGAATGCCATTTCGTTTGAGTCAACGGGGTGGTATGAACCGTCATAAAGAACAGCTTTAAGACCAACAACGGGATAACCTGCAAGGGGACCCTTGAGGATAGCTTCCTGAAGACCCTTTTCAACTGCGGGGAAGAAGTTCTTGGGAACGGAGCCGCCGACAACCTCTGTCTCGAAGATAAGGTGATCCTCTGTATGAGGCTCGAAGCGGATGAAAACATCACCGAACTGACCTGAACCGCCGGACTGCTTCTTGTGGCGTCCCTGAACCTGACATGACTTGCGGATTGTCTCTCTGTATGCTACCTTGGGTACCTTAAGGTCAATTTCAACGCCGTACTTTGTCTTGAGCTTTGAAACAACAACCTCAAGATGCTGTTCGCCGAGACCTGAAATAACCATTTCACCGGTCTCATTGTTTGTTGCAAATACAACTGTGGGATCTTCACTTGAAATCTTACGCAGACCTGAAGCGACCTTATCTTCTTCGCCCTTCTTCTTAACAATGGCAGCCATTGAAAGTGAGGGAGCGGGGAAGTCAACGGGAGCAAGGTTGATAATATCCTTTGCACTGCAGATTGTGTCACCGGTTGCAAGGTCGTCAAGCTTTGTGATAACGCCGATGTCACCGGTTGCGATTTCAGTAATATCTTCCTGCTTGATACCCTTAACAGCTACAAGCTTACCCATTCTCTGAGATTTGCCTGTTCTTGCGTTGTAGCAGGGTGTATCTGATGTGATTTTACCTGAAATAACCTTAACAAAGCTCATCTTACCAACGAAGGGGTCAGCGATTGTCTTATAGCAAAGAGCGGCGAGAGGTCCGTCTGCTTTGCAGGCAACCTCAATAGCTTCACCGTTCGCATCTGTAGCTACTTCGGGGGCTGCTTTGTCGGGTGAGGGAGCTGAATATACGATAGCGTCAAGAAGCATATCACAGCCGTCAACCTTTGTTGCTGAGCAAGCATATACGGGCCAGATTTCACCGGTTTCAACGCCCTTTGTAAGACCTGCGATGATTTCTTCCTTTGTGAGGGGCTCGCCTTCAAAGAACTTTTCCATAAGCTCTTCGTCAACTGTTGCAACAGCCTCTTCAAGAACAGCTCTCATGTTGAGAATGTTGTCGTCGGAAACGAGATCGATTTCCTGAGGTCTGCCGTTGGGATATTTGAAAGCCTTGTTTGAGCAAAGGTTAACGAAAGCTTCGCAAACGGGGCCGTTCATATAGGGAACAACGACGGGGCAAAGCTTGTTTCCGAGCTCAGCTCTTAAAGCTTCAAATGTTTTATAGAAATCACGGTTGTCTGAGTCAACCTTAGTGATTGCGAAGAATTTAGCAATACCTCTCTGGTCAGCTGCCTTGATAGCCTTTTCAAGACCTACGTCAATGCCTGAGCCTGCAGATGTAACGATAACGGCGCAGTCAGCGGCACGCATAGCCTCTGCCATGCCGCCTGCAAAGTCAAACTTACCGGGAGCGTCAAGAATGTTGATTTTTGTATCTCTCCATTCAAGAGAAGCCATAGCAGTTGAAATGGAGCACTGGCGCTTCTTTTCTTCTGCATCATAGTCCATAATTGTATTGCCGTCTGCAACCTTACCGAGTCTGTCTGTTACGCCTGCAACATAAAGCATTGCTTCGGAAAGTGCAGTTTTACCCTTACCTGTATGACCCGCGATGGCGATATTTCTGATGTTGTTTACTGTGTAGGATTTCAATTATATTACCTCCTTGGACCCCATTATTACAGAGCCCGAATTTTGCTACATTCAAATAAAGTTATTTCATTTGACGTTAACATTTTATATCTTACCATAAAATAACCAAAAAAACAACGGATTATTAACTAATTTTGTGCATTTATTTTTGTTGAGTCTGTATAAATATCGAAAAAAACTAGCTTTTCTTACCTTGATATACCGAAAATATCAACAAAAAAACAGTTAAAACCGTATTATATATATTGTATAGCGGGAGAATCACCCCGGCTGTTAAAACATTATATGCAAAATGCATATAGGAAATGATGCAAACTATATAAAATAGCGAAAGCTAAGTTGACAATTTTGTGTATTTGTGTTATTATTACCCTTATACTAAAGTATAATTATTTATACGATTCAGTTCATTAAGAGAGGAGTTTCGTTATGGATAAGTTAATGAACTACATTCCGTACATTATCCCCGTGGTAGGTCTTCTGGGACTTGTGTTTGCATTTATGCTGACAGTAAAAATCAAAAAGCAGGATCCCGGTACGGAAAAGATGAAGGAGATATCTTCGGCTATACACTCCGGTGCGAAAGCATTTTTGTTTGCCGAATATAAAATTCTCGTATTCTTTATAATTGCTCTCATTGTGGCTATAGGCTTTGCAATCAGCTGGACTACTGCCGTTTGCTTTTTAATAGGAGCTGTGTTCTCCATTGCAGCAGGCTATTTCGGTATGGATGTTGCCACAAATGCAAATGTCAGAACTACGAACGCAGCTGCTAAGGGCGGTATGAAAAAAGCACTTTCCGTTGCTTTCTCAGGCGGTGCAGTTATGGGTATGAGCGTTGTAGGTCTGGGCGTGCTGGGTATTGCCGGTATATATGCCGTAACAAGGGATGCAAATGTTCTCTTCGGCTTCAGTCTCGGCGCTTCCGCAATCGCACTATTTGCCCGTGTGGGCGGCGGTATTTACACAAAGGCTGCTGACGTTGGCGCTGACCTCGTAGGTAAGGTTGAAGCCGGTATTCCCGAGGATGACCCGAGAAACCCGGCCGTTATTGCCGATAACGTAGGCGATAACGTAGGCGACGTTGCAGGTATGGGCGCTGACCTTTTTGAAAGCTATGCAGGCGCAATCATTTCCTCAATTACTCTCGGTATCACCGCCTTTGCCGCAACAGGAAACAGCGAGATGGGCGCCTTCTATCCTCTTATAATTGCAGGTATAGGCGTTCTTGCTTCAATGCTTGCAACCTTCTTTGTGCGCGGCGGAAAGAGTGACCCTCATAAGTCTCTTAAAACTGCTACATATGTTGCTTCTGCAGTGGTGCTCGTTGCTGCTGTTGCTCTGAGTAAGGTTATGCTTGGCTCCTTTAATTACGGTATTGCTATTTTTGCCGGTATCGTTGTAGGTACTTTAATCGGCACAATCACGGAAATGTACACGTCAGACAGCTATAAGTCTGTTAAGAAAATTGCAGAGCAGAGTGAAACAGGTACGGCAACGAACATTATTTCAGGTCTTGCAGTAGGTCTCAGATCAACGGCTATGCCTATACTTCTTATCGGCTTAGGTATTTTCGTTTCCTATTTTATATGTAAAGACGGCGGAAACAGCACGGGTATATACGGTGTGGCTCTTGCTGCGGTGGGTATGCTTTCAACAACAGGTATCACCGTTGCAGTTGACGCATACGGTCCTATCGCAGACAATGCGGGCGGTATTGCTGAAATGTCAGGTCTTGATAAATCAGTCAGAGAAATCACGGATAAGCTTGACTCAGTGGGTAATACAACAGCGGCTATCGGTAAGGGCTTCGCAATCGGTTCTGCGGCTTTAACGGCACTTGCTCTCTTCTTCTCTTATGCCGAGGCTGTTAAGCTTGAAGCGGCAGGCATCAATCTTCTTGATTATCAGGTGGTTATCGGTCTTCTTGTGGGCGGTATGCTTCCCTTCGTATTCTCGGCTCTGACTATGGAATCGGTTTCCAAGGCGGCTTATGAGATGATTGAAGAGGTACGCCGTCAGTTCAGAGAGATACCCGGCATACTTGAAGGTAAGGGTAAACCTGACTATGCAAGATGCGTAAGTATTTCAACAAAAGCGGCTCTTAAGCAGATGATCATACCCGGCGTTCTTGCAGTTGCATCTCCCATTGCTGTGGGTGTGCTTCTCGGCACTGCAGCTCTCGGCGGACTTCTTGCAGGCTCGCTTGTAACAGGTGTGCTTCTTGCAATCTTTATGTCAAACTCCGGCGGTGCATGGGACAATGCTAAGAAATATATTGAAACCGGCGTACACGGCGGTAAGGGCGGTAATCCTCACAAGGCATCCGTTGTCGGTGACACCGTAGGTGACCCATTCAAGGATACCTCGGGACCTTCAATCAACATCCTCATCAAGCTTATGACAGTTGTTGCCCTTGTTTTTGCTCCTTTATTTATGGCAATAAACAGCGGCGCAGGAATATTTATGTAAATAACAGAACACGGATATCGTCTGATGTCCGTGTTTTTTTAATGCGGTTGACAAAAAAAGTTTTTGCCGTATACTAAAGGTTGTGGAGGCGATGAAATGAAAAAGCTTGCGATAGCTACAGTTGCAGTTCTTCTGTTTGTATCGGTTTTTGCAGGAGTTTTATTTGTAAGAGCAAGAACACTGACAACACGCTTTGATTCGGATACGATTTTTGTTCCCAACAGGATGTGCGATGAATATAAATCAGAAGCACTCCGTGAAGAAACAACTCTGTGGAAATATGAACTGAGTGACGAAGAACAGAATGTTATAGCTAAACAGTTGAATCAGTCTCCATGGATAAGTGCAAGTTTCTATGAGTTCGGCTATTTTCTTCCCGAAGATTATTATCCCGAAAGTTTATCCGAAAACCTTTATTATTGCATATATGATATGGGTACTGATGAGTTTGACAGCTTCAATCATAACTTTCCCATTATAAACGAAAGCAGAATGCTTTTCCTCTATGATGCAGATGAAGGTATGTATTATTGCTTCTTTGCGGCTCTGTGACAAAAGCTTTTCAAATCGGACGCTTTTTAAAGCGTCCGATTTAATATTTATATGAGAAGTTTTTAAGATTTTTCAAAAAAGCTATTGACACTTACCTTGGGTAAGGATGTAATATTAGCTTAGAAAGACCGATGTTTTTTTAAAGGAGGCAGGCTTATGAAAATGAAAGAGGTTACCGAAAAGACAAAGCTTACCGAAAGAGCGGTAAGGCTTTATATCGAAAACGGTCTGATTGCACCTTCTTTCAATGAAACTTATTCAGGAAGAAGAAATATAGATTTTTCTTCGGACGATGTTGAAAAGCTTAAAAGAATATCTGTTCTGAGAAAAGCGGGCTTTTCGATTTCACAAATCAAGCTAATGCAGTCCGATCCCGAAAAGTGTAAAGAAGTTTTGGAAAGATTTATTGATAAAACTAAAAGGCGCATAGAAACGGACGGTGAAATTTTATCTTGTATTACGCCGTTGCTTTCTTGTGAAAAGCTTGATATAGAGCAAATCAGCCTGAGCCTTGACAAACCTGTTATGGAAGAAAAAGAGCTGCCCGCTGAGGACAGTGAGATTCCGCTTAAGCAGAAAATAGCACGAATATTGTTTATGTCTCTCGGTGTAGTTGGCTTTGTGGTTGCTGCAGTCTGCTTTGCTATGCAGCTGAGAGTTGAAATTCCGGATATCGGTGAATACCTTTATCCGAGGTACAATGTAATTTATATTTTGCTCTATCTCACGACTCTTTTTGTGCCTGTAATGATTATTCTGCTGAACAGAAAGAAAAAGATATGCAGTAACAAAAGGAATATAATAAAAATGTTTATTTGCACAGCTCTTTTGGGTGTATATTCTTTCTGTGCGTTTTTTACATTCTGCTTGGCTGTGATTTCCTGCTATTCAAATCCCGAAAGCTTAGTGGTGTCACACACAAGAAACGAGAAAAACTATATGGCTTTCGATGCCGACGGTGCCGAAGAGACGTTGTCTGAATTTTTGCCTGAGGAA
Source organism: Acutalibacteraceae bacterium (assembly GCA_045537485.1). Lineage (GTDB taxonomy): Bacteria > Bacillota > Clostridia > Oscillospirales > Acutalibacteraceae > UBA6857. Next base: position 14,277 of record JAZSPQ010000036.1, read on the forward strand.
CTGCCTGAAGCGGAGAATCTAAAATATGAATATTACTATAAAGAATACGGAGTTTCACACGAGCCTCCGCTTACAAGGGTGTTTATTGAAATACCGCTTGATAAGATAAGCTTTAGTCAAACGGTTGAGTATTATAAGGCTTTTCAGCCTTCAGACAGTACTTGTGAGCCCCGTGAAGAAAAGAAAAGGGAGTGGACGGTTGTTTATTACCGTGAGGAATATGAGTGTCCGCCTACAAACTACACCCCGATATTTGCATATAACGAAAAAGAAAGCAAGGTGCGCCTTATGTGCGAATACGGAAGGGACAGCATAAAGGGTGCATACGATTGGACTGATATATATAAGTGGTAACGCTATAAAAAGCAGAACGGTTGAATATCCTTCAACCGTTCTTTATTTTATACCAACAGAATTGCGAAGCAATTACCTGGCTACTGACTACTCAAACCACTCAGCCTGCTTTCATTTCAAGCCTGAGCTTGTCACTTATCATAGCAATAAATTCGGAATTTGTGGGCTTACCTCTTGAATTCTGTATGGTGTATCCGAAATAGGAGGACAGCACGTCAACGTCACCTCTGTCCCACGCAACCTCAATAGCATGACGGATTGCTCTTTCAACCCGTGAGGGTGTTGTGTGGTTGGTTTTTGCAACGGTGGGGTAAAGAAGCTTTGTAACTGCGTGCATAAGCTCCGGGTCTTTGACGGTCAGCACTATGGACTGCCTGAGATACTGATATCCCTTTATGTGAGCAGGTACACCAATTTCACGCATCACATCGGAAATTGTGACCTCTAAGTCGTTGCTGTGGTTAGATTTTGTCTGCTCTTTTTCACTTGAATTTTCCCAACCCGCCAACTCGGAAAGACGCTGAGCTAGAACGTTAAGCTCAAAGGGCTTGAGAAAATAATAGTCTGCTCCTGCATTTAAAAGCACTTGCTCAAAGCGGGGGTTGTCCACTGCAGACATCAGAGCAATAACAGGACGCTTATCGAGCTGTGTTTCTTTGAGCTGGCTCAGAACACCTAATGCGTCTATTCTGGGCATAAAAGCGTCCATAAGGACAACATCGGGGTTAAGCTGTTTGATTGATTCGATTATTTTTGAACCGTCCTTCGCTACGGTTTTAACATCAAAGCCGTAGGATGCCAAAAAGGATGCGCAGTGATTTGCAAAGTCGTTTCCCTCTTGAGCAAGCATGATGCGGGTGCGTTTGGTCATAAATATCCTCCTTGTATTGTGTAAAATCATCACTGTGACATAATATCACAAAGGAGCGAAATATGCAATCAGAAAATTGTCGAAAAGCAAAAATATTTTCTACATAGTTGTCTAATTCTTATCAAATTTGTTTTAAACATAAAAAATCGCCCTTATAATGCTCGGAGCATCGGGGGCGATTTCTGATGTAAAATATTTAGCGTTTTCTTTTATTTGAAAAACCGAAGTCCTCTTCAAAGGTTTCTTCAAGGTCTTCCTCCTCGTCGAAGGAAAGGTTATCTTTCTTTGATTTTTTACCGGCCTTTGAGCCTCGACTGAAGGCAAAGGCGAGAATCAGGATTAAAATAACGGCGAGAGCAATTTGACCTGCAATTACAACCATAAAGTTTTCGCTGACGAGAGCAGCCAAGGATCCGACCTTAGGATAAATTTTCGTTGCCTTGCCGCGAATAGCTGTGTTGAGAATGCGTACAGTTTTATCAGCTTCGTTTTCTCCTGTTGTTATTTCAGAGCCTTCGGCAAAGGTTTTAACGGCAAAATCAAAATCCTGACTGCCTGCATTATAGTAAGCAAAAACATCGCCTGTGAAAATATCAGTTTTTTCCGCAAGGATAAGATCACCCTCGTCAAGACCGGTTACGGTATCCTTTTTATCAACGGTGTAGGCATAATATTTGTCGGCAAAGGCTTCGCCTGAGTCAACCTTGATAATAACCTGAAGAGCCGTTACAAGCAAGGCGGATACGAGAGTAACAAGAAGAATGAGAATAAAAAGGATCTGGAGAAAGACATTCTTTTTCTTAGGCTCGGAGGTCTCCTCCTGCTCATCCTCACCGTAGTCGTCTTCACCGTCTTCATACATTGCTTCGGCGAGCTCCGACTCATCAGACTCCTCAGGCTCGGTGTAAGCAGCTTCGTCGGATATCTCCTCTGCTTCCTGACTGTCAGCTTCAAGGAAGGAGCTGAAGTCATCACTGTCTGCAACAGGGATTTCCGGTTCCTCGGCAGGGGATTCTTCAATAGCTTCCGTCTTTACAGGGTCGGGCACTGCGGTGGTGTCAAAGCTGTCAAAAGAGAGTTCTTCTGATTTTTTGCCTCTCTTCTTTCTTCTGGATCTGGTTTTTGAATATTCTGCATCATCGTCTTCGTCGGACATAATACGCATATATTCATCAAAGAGCTCAGATCTTTCCGCTGTCATAACAAATTCCGTTTTTTCGCTTCTCTGAGGCTCGGTCTGAGCGGGAGATTCTGATACAGACTCCTGCTTAGGGGGTTCTTCACGCAGGGCAGAGGATTTCACTGCCTTAGGCGCTGCGGGAGCAGGCTTGACAGGAACGGGAACGGGACGGTGATAGACAGGTGCAGGATCTTCCTTAACGGGATTGCCGAAGTTCCTGATGAACTCATTTATATCCTGAGTAAGGTCTGCACAGGTGCTTTCGGAAATGTTCTTTTCCTCCTCGGCAAAAAACTCGTCGGTTGCCGAGCGGATATCAGCAACAGTCTGACGGCTTGAGGTGTTTAGCGCCGACGCATTGCTTTTTATAACATTTTGCGAAGCTATGGATTTATCATATAAATTGTTGAGCTCATTTAGACTTTTCGGTCTGTAATTCGCCAATCGGATCACTTCCTTTTTTACATCGGGCTGTTTTATTGGATTCCTTTTTCAAGAATGACGTCAATCATTTCACCGATGCTCTTGAGATTTTTCATAATCGTGATGTTTTCGGTTCTGATTTCAACAGAATTTTCCTTCGCACGGCGAAGGATGGCAGTGGCTTCCTCTTTTGCGTGGTTAATGATGTCGTTTGCTCTCACCTGAGCATCGGCCTTAACCTTTTCAATAGTGAGGGTAAGCTTATCGAAAACATCCTTGATAACTTCATTCTGATTATCCTCGGTTATGGTGAAGCAAACACCCTGATTTTCATAGTCCGCCTTAAGCTTTTCGTATTTGGCTTCCATTTCTTCGCCCCAGGCAACAGCATTTTCATATTCCTGCTGGAGCATTTCGATATATTTGTTAACTTCTTCGATACTGTAGCCGTTTTCTTCAGTGTTAAAATTAACTGACATTTCTTTTCACCTCATATAATTTTTTGGAAATAATTATTCATTTAAATTATACAATAACAGTTTTTAAAATTCAACCGAATTTACATAATTTTTACACCGGAAATAAAATTTATAAAACTTTATTCAACGGTAACGGATTTTGCAAGATTGCGAGGCTTATCCACATCGCAGTTTCTGTTGAGAGCAGTATAATATGAAAGCAGCTGCATCGGAATTACCTCTAAAATCGGGGTGATAAGGCTGTGAGAGTGGGGGATAAAAATGTGACGGTCCAAATCCTTGACTGCGTATCGGTTGTCCTCGGTTGTGACGGCAATGATACGGGCTCCTCGGGCTTTCACCTCACGGACATTGCTCTCGGTTTTTGAAAACACACGTTTATCCGATAAAAGAGCAATAACGGTAGTGCCCGGCTCAATGAGTGAGATGGTTCCGTGCTTCAATTCTCCGGCGGGATAAGCTTCGGCGTGTATATAGCTTATTTCCTTGAGCTTGAGAGCACTCTCAAGGGCAATAGGATAGTCCGAGCCCCGTCCGATAAAAAAGGCGTGCTCCTTTTCGGTGAAGATTTCGGACAGCTGTTTCGCTTTTTCTGCCGTCAGTGATATAGCTCTCTTCACAAGAGGGGGTAGTCCCTGCAGAACGGAAAGATATTCCTGCTTCTTTTCTTTTGACAGAGCCTTGTTGCGGTCTGCAATAAAAATTGCAATAAGAGACATTAAGGCTAACTGGCAGGTGTATGCCTTGGTGGTAGCTACGGCAATTTCGGGTCCTGCCGAGGTGTAAATAACCCAGTCACTCATATCGGCAACGGTGCTTCCCTGAACATTTACTATTCCCAATACGGGGCAGCCCTTTTCCTTGGCTGTTTTTATTGCGGAAATGCTGTCGGCGGTTTCTCCGCTCTGGCTTATTACTATGCAAAGATCCTTTTCGGTGAGCGGGGGATTGCGGTATCGGAATTCACTGGCAATATCCGCCTCGGTGGGAATGGAGCAAAGCTCCTCAAGGATATATTTGCCGCTGACTCCCACATGATAGGCGGAGCCGCAGGCGACGATGTATATTTTGTTGAAGGCATAGCTTTTTGCATCAAAGCTCGGGAATCTGATGTCGCCGTCTTTGATAAACGGTGAAAGTGTCGCTTTGATTGCAGTGGGCTGTTCGGTTATTTCCTTGAGCATAAAATGGTCGTACTCGCCTTTTTCCGCCGCTTTATTTTTGATGCGGAGCTTTGTCATAGACGGATAAAAGGGATTTCCGTTGCTGTCAAAAAAGAGGATGCGGTTATCTTTAAGAATAACGGTGTCCTCGGCACAAGGCTTATAGACATATTCTGCATAGTCACTGATAGCCATAGTGTCAGATGCCACAAAAACTCCCTCCCTTCCCGAGCCTACCACAAGAGGACTGCCGTATCTTATGCACAGTATCTCATCAGGGTGCTCCGCGGATAAAAGGCACACCGCATAGGCGCCCTTAAGTCTGCTTCGTACCTTGTGTGCAGTGCTGATCAGGCTTCCGTTGTAGTATTTTTCAAAAAGCTGAGCAATAACCTCGGTATCGGTCTGGGATTGAAAGGTGAAGCCTTCTTTTATCAGCTCTTCACGAAGCTCACGGTGATTTTCAATGATTCCGTTATGAACAACGGCAAAGCTTTTATTGCGGCTTAAATGGGGATGAGAATTTTCCTTTGAGGGTTCGCCGTGGGTTGCCCATCGGGTGTGTCCGATTCCGAGGGTTGAGCTGCTCTGCTTTTTTGAGGCAACAAGGCTTTCCAGTACCGATAACCTGCCCGGAGTTTTAGTTATGTTCACAGTGCCGTTTTCCATAAGAGCAATACCTGCCGAGTCGTAGCCTCGGTATTCCAGGGCTTTGAGCCCCTCCAGCAAATAAGGTACCGCACGATTTTTACCTGTATAACCGATAATGCCGCACATAAAATATCTCCTTTATAAAAAATTAAGCAGTCCTGTTAATAAAAAGGACTTTTTCTTTGTTATATTTTATGTTATACTGAGTAAGATTATAGAATAATTTTCAAAAAAGGAGACAGCTTATGTGGATTGCATTGGGAATATTTCTTTTTATTATTGCAGTTTTCATAATAAGTGAAGCCGTCGCAAGCAAGGGATCTTTAAAAAGCGAGCCTGATATACTTCTCATATTGGGTTGCCGTGTAAGGGGCGAGAAAGCAGAAGAAACACTGATGATGCGAATTGAAAAAGCGGCTGAGTTCCTTGAGGAAAACAAAAACACCCTTGCCGTTGCCTGCGGAGGAATCGTCCACAAGGATCAGTATAAAAGTGAGGCTCAGGTAATATGTGATGAGCTTGTTAAAAGAGGTGTAGAAAAAAGCCGCATTGTGCTTGAGGATAAATCGAAAACAACCGCACAGAATTTTATAAATGCAGGCAAGCTCCTTGACCTTAAGGGTAAAAAGGTGGCTTTTCTTTCAAGCGAGTTTCATCTTATGAGAGCAAATATGATTGCAAAGAAATGCGGTGTGAGGGCGGCCACAGTTGCGGCACCGTCACCCAAAAAGCTGCTCATTAAAAACTATCTCAGAGAATTGGGAGCAATCCCTTTGATATTAAACGATACAAAAGGAGTTAAGAAAAATGGCTAATGTAACCATGAAGGCATATAAGGTCAGTGAGATTATGTTCAACAATAACGTAAACGGCAGAGTTGAGCTCAAATTAAAAACCAAGGTGTCACACAATGTCAAGTTTACAAAGGGCGGCATCTGTGAGGCTAATCTTACCGTTGAGGTAAGAGACGATGAAAACCCTGATAAAATCAGTGTAAAGGTAAAGGTTGTGGGTGCATTCACCGTCAACAAGGAAGTTGAAAAGGAATTTATCCATGTTGAAACCTATAAGGAGCTGTTTCCCTTTGCCAAGGCTCTTGTTACAACTATCAGTGCAAATGCGGGAATACCGCCTATTTATGTTCAGAACATTGACATTGAAAACAAAGAAATTTACCGCTTTGATATGAATGCGGCAAAGGGGGAGCAATAAAATGTCTGAGCTTTTAAAACAGCTTAATGACGATGAGCTTGATTTTACGGTACGCTTCGCCGACACCGAGGGTGCTTTCTGTGCCGGCGAATTTCTTGATATAATCAATTTTGAAGGTAATGAGTATGTGATTATTGACCCTTGTGACGGCGAGGGCTACGTGGATATTTTTCGTATAATTATGAAGGACGGAAAGGAGGCTTATCAGAGAGAAGCCGATGAGGATATTCTCGACGGGGTTTTTGAACTTTTCCGTATAAAAAACGAGGACGAATTTGATTTTGAATAAAGTAAGAATTCTTAAGTTGTAAAAATATATATCTTATGATATAATATTCTCTAGCATATAAAAACACAGAAAATATCAGGAGGAAACAGAAATGAGAAAAGTTATATCCCTTAATCAGGAATGGATTTTTTGCAAAGAGGGAGTAAAAGAAACCGTTAACCTTCCTCACACCTGGAACGGTCTTGACGGTCAGGGCGAGGGCGACGGTGATTATTACAGAGGTGCCTGCACATATACAAAAATTCTTCCCCGTTATGAAGGTAAGGTCTTTGTTGAATTCAAGGGTGCAAATGCAGTCTGCTCAGTGCTTGTTAACGGCAAAAAAGCAGGCAAACACGAGGGAGGTTATTCAACCTTCCGTTTTGATATCACAAACCTTCTTACATCACCGAAAAACTTCCTTGAGGTAACGGTTGACAACAGTGCAAATAACAAGATTTATCCCGGCTTTGCAGACTTCACCTTCTACGGCGGACTTTACAGAGACGTTAATCTTATCTACGATGTTCCCGAAACCCACTTCTCACTCACAGACGCAGGCAGCAAGGGCGTATACGTTACCGCAAAGACAAACGGCGACGTTGCAGTCAAGGCTATCGTAAGCAACTATGTAAGCGGCATAAAGGTTAAGTACGAGGTGCTTGACAAGGACGGCAAGGTTGTTGCCGAGGCAGGAGACAGAGAAAAGCTCCACGTTGATTCTCCCGTACTCTGGAACGGCAGAAAGAATCCCTATCTTTATACCTTAAGAGCAACACTTGTTCAGAACGGTAAGGTTATTGACGAGGTTAAGGTACGCTTCGGCTTCAGAGACATTAAGTTTGATGCAAACGAGGGCTGCTTCCTTAACGGTGAATACATAAAGCTCAAGGGTGTTTCACGTCATCAGGACAGAGAGGTTATCGGTAACGCTCTCACAATGAACGAGCATCAGGAGGATATCGAGCTTATCGCAGGTATGGGTGCAAACTCCATAAGACTTGCTCACTATCAGCAGAGCGAGGATTTCTATGACCTTTGCGACGAATACGGTATGCTTATCTGGGCAGAAATTCCCGTAATTTCCCGCTATAACAAGAAGGCTCAGGAAAACGCAATGAATCAGCTCGAGGAGCTCGTTAAGCAGAATATGCACCATCCCTGTATCTTCTGCTGGGGCGTACAGAACGAAATCACAATCACAAACGAAAACGACACTCTCATTGAGGGCATCAGAGAGCTTAACAACTACGCAAAGTTCCTTGACCCCTCAAGAGCAACAACTCAGGCACAGTTCACAATGTGCTCACCCAAGTCACAGCTTAACAGAATCACAGATATTCTCGCATACAACCATTACTTCGGCTGGTATATGAAGACCTGCGCAGGTCTTGACGAGTGGCTCGAGAAATTCAGAGAGGCAAATCCCGACCTTGGTATGGGACTTTCCGAATACGGCGCTGAGGGCGTACTCGGCTACTTCAGTGACGATCCGGTTCAGGGTGACTACTCCGAGGGCTATCAGGCTATGTACCACGAGCATTACATAAATACTATCAATGCCAACAAGTGGATCTGGGGCTCATACGTATGGAATATGTTTGACTTCGGCTCAGCAATGAGAAACGAGGGCGGCGTAAAGGGCAGAAACAACAAGGGTCTTGTTACCTTCGACAGAAAGACAAAGAAGGATTCCTACTATCTCTACAAGGCATTCTGGTCAGAGGATAAGTTCATCCACCTTGTAGGTGACAGATATCCCCTTCGTACTGTCGGCGAAAAGACCTTCAAGGTATATTCAAACTGCGATAAGGTTACAATCAAGGTTAACGGCAAGCAGAAGACTGTTACTGCAGACA
>JAZSPQ010000074.1:0-7390 GCA_045537485.1 Acutalibacteraceae bacterium
CTCCTTCTGAACGGCAACTGTTTCGGCAAAGCCGCTGATATCACCCTTCATAGCCATTTCATCAGCGAGCGCACCGCCCGATAATACCGAAATAAGGGCAGTGATAAAGGCGATGAGAGTACGGAAAAAGCTGAGCATAATAATTCAATCCTTTCTTTTTGACATTTTATAAATGTCATATTTTAATCTATTATAACATATAATTTTCTCGTTGACAAGCACTAAATGTCAAAAAGGAGAAAAATTATGTTCATAAACAAGACAAGCGACGGACTTAACAATGTCTGCGGAAAAAACATAGCCAACCTGAGAACTGAAATGAAGCTTTCCCAGAGAGGGCTTGCTGACCGTATGCAGTTAGTCGGAATAGATATTGACAAAAACGCCATTCAGCGCATCGAGTGCGGAAAAAGATTTGTTACCGACATAGAGATTATTGCCTTTGCGAAAATATTCTCTGTTGATTACAACAGACTTCTGGAGCTTCAGGAGTAAACACAAACAAAAAACGCCGTACTCAGTACGGCGCTTTTCTCTTCATACATATTTCTCTTTTTAAAAGCAACCGAAATTGCTGTAAGTTCTCTTTAGTCAACGCATATTATTCTATCACTTTGATAAACTTAAATCAATATCAAAACTGACCAAACAAAAATGGAATTATTTGGTAGTATTTTCGGGCAAGAGGGTAACAATGCACAACAAAGCAGATGTTTATTGTTGATTATATACAAAACTGCGTTTTCTATGCTTTATAAAGAGAAATTATACGTCTTGCTCTTTCTTGAAAGAAAGATAATATATGCCCTGATAGGTGAGCTGACCTCTTTCGCCTTCCTTCACTGCACCGTAATCAAAGCCCTTGACAGAGAAGGTAAGCTTTTCTCCGTCGAGAGTTTCAAAGGTGAGGCGGCCTGTTGTTGACGAAAAGGGCACACTGCCGTAGTTTCTGTGTATGCCGTTGCCGTAAGCTTTTGTGACTTCTTCTTTTTCGATAAGTGTTGCCGTAACCGTTTTCTGCTCCTCGTGCAGGCTGTCGCTCCAACGGGATATTTTTTTACCCTTATTTATTATAAATATGATAATAACTACCGCGATTGCGACGGGGGTAACGTATAATAAAAACTCCATTTTCATTTTTCTCCGTTTCTTCAGATTTGTTCTGTATATTTATTCTATATCAGGAACAAAAATATGTCAACAGAAGAAAAAAGAGACAAATATTTTTACTTTATGGGTAGAAAAAACAAAAACAGTATGATATAATTATTCAGTTAATGTAACCGCGGCCTTAAGATAGGTCGGGATAATCAAAAATATAATGAGAGGTGCAAAAAAATGAGCTTTAAAGAGTTAATCATCAATGCAGGTTCATCATCACTTAAGTATCAGGTTTTTGAAATGCCCGAAGCAAAGGTACTCGCAAAGGGTATTTTCGAGCAGATCGGTACTGCCTGCACATTCACACACAAGGTAGATAAGGACGGCGAGGAGGTTAAGCTTCTCGACAAGAAGCCCGTTGAGGCAAAGGACCATCACGACGCTATCACCATTCTTCTTGAAACACTTACAGATAAGGAAACAGGCGTACTCGAATCAATGGCAGACATTTCTGCAGTAGGTCACAGAGTTCTTCACGGCGGTGAGGAGTTCAGCGGCTCCGTTGTTGTAACAGAGGACGTTAAGGCAGCCATCAGAAAGTGTATCCCCCTCGGCCCTCTTCACAACCCCGCAAACCTTATGGGTATCGAAGTATGCGAGGAAATTATGAAGGGTATTCCTCAGGTTGCAGTGTTTGATACAGCATTCCACCAGACTATTCCCGACTATGCATATATGTACGCTCTTCCCTATAAGTACTACACAAAGCACGGCATCAGACGTTACGGCTTCCACGGTACCAGCCACAGATATGTAAGCGGCAGAACAACCGACTTCCTTATGAAGAAGTACCCCGGCAAGTACGAGGCAGACAAGCTCAGAGTAGTTACCTGCCATCTCGGTAACGGCTCATCAATTTCAGCAATCAAGGGCGGCAAGTGCTTTGACACCACAATGGGTCTTACTCCTCTTGAGGGCATTATGATGGGTACACGCTCAGGCTCAATCGACCCTGCAATTATCGAGGTTCTTTGCGAGAAGGAGCACCTTACCGCTAAAGAGGTTGACACAATCCTCAACAAGCAGTCAGGTATGTTCGGTCTTACTGCTGAGTACGACGAAGAGGGCAACATCATCCCCGGTACTGCTACAAGCGACAACAGAACAATCGAAGGTCGTTCTAAGCAGGGCGACAAGAGAGCTCAGCTTGTTGAAAATATGCTTTGCCACGAGCTTGTCAAGTACATCGGCGGCTTTGCTGCTGCCATGGGCGGTGTTGATGCTGTTGTATTTACCGGCGGTATCGGTGAAAATAACCCCCATTACCGTACTGCAGTAGCAGAAAAGCTCGGCTTTATGGGCACAACAATCGACGAAGCCCCCAACAGTGTAAGAGGTCAGGAGATTGAAATCTCAACAGAGGATTCACCTCTCAAGCTTCTTGTTATCCCCACCGACGAAGAGCTTCTCATCGCACAGGATACATACGAGCTTACAAAATAAAACAAAGGCGGCAGTTCATTGAACTGCCGCTTGTTTTATTTTGAGGAAAAGATTTACGCACCGCCTCGTAATTTCAGATTTTCTTTGCTCAACTGACGTATTTCGGAGGCGTATTTTACTTTTTTTATAACAGATAATTCTTTCAGGATATCTTCAGGTGTGAAGTAATTTTTAGCAATACTAAGCATTACAACTCCTACATCCGAATATGTACTGTAAATGTTGTGAATTTCTTTTTCGTCGATTTCATACATAGCTTTATCGGCAACAATATGTTGGTGCAAAGCTTCCTTTTCACTGAAATTACTATCGTTAAAGCATAAATATTTAAGAAGTGCGCGATTCGGAGCGTTCTTATATAGTTCAAGCAGGTGAATAGAAATATAATTGTATCTGTTCAGATGTAAATTATAAAACTCCTTAAATTCGTTTGGTAAACAAGTTTCCGATAAATAGTAGCGTGTAGCAATTGTATAAACAGGAGCATCGTCAAAGGGTATCAGTTTTAATAACCATTTATTTTTTAAATCCATATGACAAAGAGTTGTAAGGGCGATTTTGTTTTTAATCAGAAACTCTATAATATCATCTGATATATAACTTGGAGATAATACCGAAAGGAGAGCTTCCCATGCTTCTTCGTTTTGATTGAGCTTTGTTATAATTCTGTTTTGTGTGTTGTCATCCAAAGCTAAATCCTTGAGTTCACAATCGGACGAATATATTAAATTGATTAACTCTTTGCAAAAATCTGCTTCTTTTTCTAATAATGCATCAATTTTATATTCAAAACACATATTGATACCTCCTTTTTACGGATATTATATTAACACCAAAAAGCCCAACTGTCAATTTGTTGCCATCAGAATACTCTTCACTGACTTCCACTTGCTGAAAAGATAAGTCCGCCCTGCGGATACCAATAACTAATCCCTATTCCCCAGTCCCTAATCCCTTCTCCGCCCCCCTTGCTTTTTCTGTAATCTATGCTATAATAAACCCATCAAACTACACGGAGTGATAACTATGGAAAATAAGCCCGTAACCGCTATAATCGTAGGCGCAGGTCACAGAGCCTTTGTCTACAGCGAGCTTGCAAAGGTACGTCCCGATTTACTTAAAATCGTCGGCGTTGCAGACCCTAACCCCGTACGCCGTAAAAAGGCTATGGAGTATTTCGGCTTCGGTGAGGATATGTGCTTTGAGACGGCTCAGGAGCTTGCAGAAAAGGGTAAGCTTGCCGACACAGTAATCAACGGCACTATGGATGAGCAGCACATTGATACTGCAGTACCTCTTCTTGAAGCGGGCTACGATATGCTTCTTGAAAAGCCCTTTGCAGTTAACGAAAAAGAGATGCGTTATCTTGTTAACGTTGCAAAAAAGAACGGCTCAAAGGTTATGATTTGTCACGTTTTAAGATATACACCCTTCTATTACGGCATCAAGGAAAGAATCGTCAAGGGTGAAATCGGTGACATTATCAATATACAGACAAGTGAGCACGTTTCCTATCATCACCTTTCAACCTCTTATGTAAGAGGTAAGTGGGCAAACAGCAAAAAGTGCCACACAACAATGCTTCTTGCAAAGTGCTGTCACGATATGGATATTATGATGTGGATGATGGCTGAAACCGAGCCCGTACAGATTTCCTCCTTCGGCGGTAAATATCAGTTTAAACCCGAAAATGCTCCCGAGGGTGCGGGTACCGTTTGTATGAAGGACTGCCCCCACGTTGATACCTGCGTATATTCAACCAAGAGACTTTACATAGACCATCCCGACCGTTGGAGCTTTTACGTATGGGATGCCCTTGAACACTTGGATAACCCCACTATTGAAGATAAAATCAACCTTATGAAATCGGATAATCCCTATGCAAGGTGCATCTACAAGTGCGACAATGACGTTGTTGACCATCAGAGTGTGCTTGTCAACTTCAAGAGCGGTGCAACAGGTACTCACAATATGGTCGGCGGCAGTTCTGAGCCTCGCAGACAGATACATATTATCGGTACCAAGGGCGAGATTTTCGGCAATTTTGAGGAGTCAAAGTTTACTGTACTCAAGGTTAATCCCTCGCCCGATGCACATAACGAGGAGTGCGATGTAGAGGTTGTTGACCTTAAAGTAAGCGGAGATATGGTAGGTGCTTACGGCGGTCACGGCGGCGGCGACGAAAGACTTTCCGAGGATTTCGTCAAGTTTATCCGCGGTGAAGAGCCGTCCCTTGCCTGCACATCAATTTTCGATTCCGTTGCAGGTCACCTGAGTGTTTATCTTGCCGATGAGTCGAGAGAAAAGGGCGGAGAGCCTCAAACAGTTATGTTATAAAAACAGAGGAGTACGATTTTTCGTACTCCTTTTGTATTAACGTGAACAATAAATTCCGATTGCCTTGCTGATAAATTCAGCAGTACCGTCGCCGTGCTTGTCAATATTGCTTCTGAAGCGGTCATCGGCAACGTACATCTGACCGAGACCGTAAAGAATTTCATTCGTGCAGGTGTAATAATTATCGGTGATGTGCTTCTGCAGTGCTTTCACGAGAGATTGAGCCTCGGCACTGTCGGGGGCATTATCCGCCTTCATACAAAGGGCAAAATCCTTCATAACGGCATCCGTACCTGCAGCGAGGCTGCTTTTTTTACTGTCGGAGTAGTCCTTGCTCTTTTTGCTGTACTGCTTATAGGCGTCGGTGGTACCCCATCTTTCCTTTACTTCATCCTTGTAATTTTCAAAATCTGTGTTATCAAAGGCTTTCATAATGTTGACTCCTTTCGCGGCACCGTCAATGGCGGAAATAAGCCTTTCAAGCCTCTCTTTTTTGAGAATGAGAAGCTTTTTATGCTCTGCGAGTGCCTTTTCTTTATTATATCCGGGTGAGGATAGGATTTCTGATATGCTTTTTAAAGAAAAGTCCAGCTCACGGTAAAAGAGAATCTCCTGCATACGAAGAAGAGAAGCTTCGTCATAATAGCGGTAGCCTGTGTTTTTATCCACATAGCTCGGCTTTAATATTCCCGTTTCATCATAATAATGAAGTGTGCGCACACTTACACCGCAAAGCTTTGCAAATTCTCTAATCTGCATTTTCATTTTATCACCTCACGGTATGATTATATACTATAACGTAACGTGAGAGTCAAGGGGTTGGGAAAATTTTTCGGAGTTTTCAGAGTTGACAATAAATACGGGTTGTTATATTATTTATGTAATAAAGAAAAAATGACAGGGGGATGCTTAATTGGAAAATATCACAGAGGAATATTTTAGTTCGAAAGACCTTTTTGTGAGAAATCAAATTCTCAAAAAGCTGGCACTTGAATTGCCTGATGACGGAAAAGAGTTTTTCTTGTGTGCATTTAAAAAAGAAAGATATATTGATATGAAAATGACCGCAGTAAGGGGATATGCAGCTTATGCAACCGAAAAGGAAGTCGAAGTTCTGATGAAAAAGATGCTGGAGCTGCTTATTAAAATACCTAATCACACACCTTGCGCTTATCAGGAATATGAAAGTCTGCGCTCCGCTTTTTTAATGCAGTATCTTATAGGAAAATATAACTATGAATGCTTTCAAACCTTTAATGCACAGTTAGAAAAGCAATATAACGATATGCCTGATTGCTTTAAGAATATTTACTCTTTGGATGAAAACGGAATTTTATACGAGATCAGAGACCCGAAAGAGGTTTCGGAATCATGGAATAAGTTTTTTGGCTATGGCACAAAGAACGATTAACTTTAAAAAGTAAAGTGGTGCATATAATGAAAAACCTTTTGCTGATACTGATTGCAATATTGATAATGGTCAGCTTTGTATCTTGTGGAGAAATGACTGTATCAACCGAAAAATATAATGAAATATCAAACTATGTTTCAGAGAACATTGAGGCTTTTTCGCCCGAAAAAGAAATAGAGTTTTTTGATTATGAAGAAACAGGACTCAGTATTGGTGGTGTTTATTACGGTTATTATTACACCGCCAACAATGATATTGAAATTCCTGATTTTTATTCGGGCGGTAATTTAGGTGAAAGATATGAAGCAGACGGCGGCACATATTTCGGGAAACCCAACAACGGTACCGATTGGTGCTTTATTAAGAAGATAACAGACAAGTGGTATTACTACGAATTGCATTGGGCATAAAGAAAAATCGAGACAGGGGAGTAGCCTCTGTCTTGTTTTTTAGGCAAAAAAACTACTCCGCAGTTTTCTGCAGAGGAGTGAAAGATAAGCAAAGCTTGATTATCTCTTTGAGAACTGTCGAAGCGTGAATAAAACAGTCCGGGGGACTGTTTTTAGCTGAGACCGCAAGAGCTGTGCTCTGAGGACCCGAAGTGGTGTAAAAGAAAAACTCCTCCGCAGTTTTCTGCAGAGGAGTATAAGATAAGAACAAAGTAATTATCTCTTTGAGAACTGAGGTGCACGACGTGCGCCCTTGAGACCGTACTTCTTTCTTTCCTTCATTCTCGGGTCACGAGTGAGGAAGCCTGCCTTCTTGAGTTCAGCTCTGAGAGCCTCGTCATACTGAAGAAGAGCTCTTGAAAGACCGTGACGGATAGCACCTGCCTGGCCTGTTACGCCACCGCCTGAAACGCGGCAAACGATATCAAACTTCTCGGTTGTACCTGTGAGATTGAGAGGCTGACGAACGATGAGCTTAAGAGTTTCAAGACCGAAATAATCGTCGATTTCTCTGTCGTTGATGATGATTTTACCTGTACCTGCATATACACGTACTCTTGCGATTGACTTCTTTCTGCGGCCTGTGCCG
>JAZSPQ010000017.1:0-13199 GCA_045537485.1 Acutalibacteraceae bacterium
TTGCCGTAACCGTTATAGCTGTGCACGGTAACGGGTATGCCGATAATATTCTTTGCGGCATAGTGAATCAGTGCTTTCGGCTCATAGTTTGCATCGCTGTAGCCGTTATTAATAATAAACTCATCAACAAGGGCAGGCTTAGTCATATCCGAAACATCAAACAGAGCTATTTTCAGCTTATTCATATCGGCATTTTCCTTGTCACCGCCGTAGCCTATACCCAAAAGAAGAGTATCACTCAAGGGATGAAGATAGGTTGAGTAGCCGGGCATAAAGAGCTCACCCTTGACCTCAGGTGCATTTACATCGGAAAGGTCTATTATGAAAAGCGGGTCTGTCTGCTTGAAGGTTATAACATAAGCCTTTTCGCCCACAAAGCGCACAGATTTGACTTCCTCGTTGAGTCCGCCTGTAATATCATCAATTTTGCTTATCACTTCAAGCTTTTCATCGAGAATATAAAGGGCACAACTGTTTTTGTAGGTTGTATAATCGTAATTTGTGGTCACCGCTCTGAGTTTGCCATTGTATTCGTCAAAGGAATATTTATCGTCGTAGGTGCCTTCTATCTCACCGTTTGCAGTGCAGGTTATTTGTGTTCCCTCAAGAGATATCTTTGTTATAGCGGTTTTATTGCTGGAATCTTCATAGAGATTTCTTAAAAGATAGAGGTTATTTTCACTGCAGTAGATTCCGCTTGAACCGCACAGCACGCTCAAGGATTCGGTTTTGCTTTCCTTATCGGCGGTATCTGTTGCGGTTATAACCGTATAAGTGTTTGCCGATTCATCAAAATGGATTATACGCTTACAATCCGTCTCCTCGCCGTTTACAGAGGGTACGCAATAATAGTCCTCACTGTCTGCATCGCTATATTCCTTATATCTTGTTACGGTATAAAGCACGGTTCCTATCATTCGTGAAGTAAGCAGTGAGCCGTCCTGACTTACGGTGCGGATTTTCTTCGGTTCGGCTCTGTTTGAAATATCATAGATATCCGCAAGGGTTTCATCGTTGCCGCCGTAGCCGCAACTGAAGGTTGCATGGAAAACAGCTCCGCCCGAATCCACGCCGGTGCTTACGCTATTATCGAACTTATTATAAAGAACTATAAGAGTGTCACCGTTGACATATATTTCGTTTGACAGATTAACACCGTCAGCATTGTCATAACAAAGCGAGCTGAGAAGCTCCATTGATTCTGTATCAATGATTTTAACATAGGATGCTGTGTTTATTCTGCTTACAACATAGATGTATCTGCCGTCGTTTTTGATAATATCACCCTCATCGGCACTGTTTTGGGTGTTTGTTCCGGTATAGTTACCCTTTAATTCTCCTGATGCTGTGGGGGCTTCGCTAAAGCTTTCGTTGAAGCTTTCTGCTACAGCGTCCGTTGCAACCTCACCTGTTCCAAAGTCCACCGCATCATCACTTATATTGAAATAATAGTATTTATCGCTTACATATCTGAAATATTCCTCAACCTGTTCACGGCTTTCAAAGGTATATACACCCTCGGGAAGCTCAGCCTTTATAATCGGTTCCGGCTTTTGTGTGTTATCCTGAACCGTTTGCTCCTGAACTGTGGGGCTGTTACCGCCTTCACGTTTGACACCGAAATTATTTTGCAAAACAAGAGCCGATATAACAAGCACTGCAAAAATTGCCGCTATAAAGCCCAGGGATATACCGTTTTTCTTATCGGGGGCTTTGGGCTTGATTCCTTTTTTTGCAATTTTATCTGTTATTGCCTGCTTCGAAAGGCTTTCAGGCATTTCCGGCGAATTTTTAAAGAGAGCTTCTAAATCAGGGGTTCTGCTGTCTTTCATAATTTATCTCACCATCCTTAGTTAGTTAATAGCTGTTTGAGCTTTTCGGTGGCTCTGCTTATTTTTGAGCGTAAGGTAGAATCCTTTATTCCTGTTATTCTGCTTATTTCCTTTGATGTGTAGCCGCAGGAATAATAGAGGATAAGAATTTCTCTTTCCTCCTCACTGAGCTTCTTAAGGGCACTTCTCAGGGCAATAATTTCATCCTTATCACCTGTTATGTATTGCAGATCACTCTCAGAGGAATACTCGGTGAAGTTTGCCGCAATAATTTTCTGCTTCTGCGCCTTTTTACACTCGTTATAAAGAATTTTAAAAAGCCACGACTTAAAGCTGCCTGCTTTTTTCAAAGAACGGATGTTTTCAAAGGCAGATAACGCCGCTTCACTGACTGCTTCCTCCGCCAGAAAAGAAGAACCGGTATAGTACCAGGCAAAGCGATACATATCTTCAGAAAACATCTCATACAGCTGAGAGAAAGCCTGTGCGTTTCCCTGCTGTGAACTTATTACAAGGTTTTCAATAAATAATGAGCTCATATATTCATCACCCGACCTTCACCCTATTAGATAACTCAAGGCTTTGATTTGTTGCATATATTTTACTAAAAATTCTTCTTTATTACAATATAAATCAGAAAACATCGGAAAAACTAAAATTGAGGTGATTTATTTTGGAAAAGAACAAAGCTTCAAACCACTCCGATGACAGCATTAAAAGAGCAAGAAAAAAAACAGCTTCGGCTAAGCTAAAAAGAAACAGCAGCGGTCTGCCCACTTCAAGATTTAATGTGGAAATACCCAGCGATGTTTTGGGCTCATACACAGGTATTGCTGAAAACGATTATGAACAGCCCGTGCAGGATGCCGACGATTTATAAAAATGCTGCATCAAGATACGAAGGAGTCTTTCTTTATCCCGAGCATTGATACTCCGGGATAAAAAACACTTTCATAAAGCATAAGAACAGATATCTTCAGGTGAAAAGCCACTTGAAAATATCTGTTCTTTGCGTTTTGCTCTTCCGTCTTTTCTTAACACATCGCTCTCTTTCAGTTTATGAGGGCTGTTGCTGTGTTAAGATATGTGGCAAAGGCTACCCAGAACAGGTAGGGTATATTCATTAAAGCCGCACTCCGATTTATTTTTGCAAAGAGAAGTATCATCACCGCTATCAGAGCAAAAAGTATTGCAATAACCGCAAAGCCGCCCCAAAGCCACTCGAATTTAAAAAAGACGATGCTCCATGAAAAATTAAAGGCAAGCTGTGTCCAATACACTGTCAACGCCGCTTTTTTTCTGTCTGTTTCAACATCTGACATGCTTATCAGATAAGCCGAAAAGCCCATCAGCGCATAAAGTATCACCCATACAACAGGAAACAGCCAGCCCGGAGGCAACAGAGGTGGCTTGGCGTACTTATCAAAAAAATCAGAAAAACCACCTGTAATAAAGGTTGACAGACCACCGATAGCTTCAGCAGATATAACATAAAACAACAGGCTGAGTATATTATGCTTTTTCATAACACACCTCTTTCAAGTATTTATAATACTATGTTATGAATCCGCTGAGTCGGTTATACATTTCAGCCTGTTAAGTAGGGTTGTTTTTGCGGTTTTCCCTGTTGGTGAATCTGTAGTATTGCAAAAACCGCTTCCCCGAGGAAAGCGGTTTTATTGTAATTTATATCAGAAGCCGCACTTCTCGAAAAGCTTTTTGAAAAGCACCGAATGCCTGCTGAGGTTATAAACGAACCAATAGTATATTCTTTCGATGATTGAGTTGCTCTGAGTGTATGCCTCAAAGCCGCTTCTCATTACGACATCGTCACGGGAATATATACTGTCATAGCCTATAACATAGGTTTCGTAATTTTCAGGGTCGTTTTCATCAAGAACAAACACTCTTGAACCCATATTGGTGCCATTATAAGAGGCTGTGGAAAAGGACATACAGGGAGTGTTTATAATATCTATACCTTTATATTTAATTTCAAAGGTATTGGTATGATCGTGACCTGAAACCACTGCAAGAACATCGCCCATTTCAATCATAGCTTCAAACTGTCCGTTGGTATATTCGGGAGGGCAAGGCACTTCATTGAGTTCACCCTTTGCAGTCTCGGGAAGCACATAATATTTTGTTTCTTTTGTTGCTGCGTGCTGCTTTTCAACTGCGCCTTCGGTACCTTTTTCAACCTCTTTGAGTGCATCAAATATTTCGGGCACAATTATATGCTGAAAGCTTAATGAGGGCACAGCCTTACCGCCGTTTTCTTCTGCAAGGGCTCTGCACTGCTGCTTATACCATTCAATCTGTCCCTCTTTTACAGCGGCATATCCCTCAAGGTCGTTTTCGGTGTTATAGTCACCCGAATCTATAAGCCACAGATTAAATGCATACCTGCTGCCGTCACTTGAAAGGATAGGAAGATTATAGTTACCCACACGCTCTGTGTCGGTATAGCCTGTAGTTCCGACATAGCAGCTGTAGGATTCATAGACAGACTGCTGATACTGCTTGGTGGTGCTTTTGTTTTCTGCATCGTGATTACCGAAAACAGCGGCAACCTTTATTCCTCTTTCTTCAAAAATTGACATATACTCGTCAATTGCCTTTGTGATTCTCCATTTGGCACTCATAACATTACCTGCGATATTATCTCCGCCGAGGATCACAAGGTCAGGCTTAACCTTTTCGAGAGTATCAATAATATACCTCTTTGCAACAGAGTTAATCGGGTACCTGTCCTGAATATCGGTAATATGAAGAACGGTGAACTTTCCGTCCTCGCCGAATTTCAGAGTGTTATCCTTCTTTTCCCCCTCTGCGGAAGCTGAAAAAGCACCGCCGAGCATACCTGCAGTAAGCACGGCAACAAGGATGCAGGAAACAGCTTTTTTAAACTTCACAATAAATCCTCCTTTTAATTTTCTACTATATTTAAGTCGGCTGTCTTTTCGCCTTAATCAGGCCTTCTTTTTCCTTTCGGGAATAAGGAATATAAACACAAGTGAGCTTATAAGAAGCAGCATCGGGTAGAAAAGATTTCTGATAATCTCAAAAGCCGACAGCTCAAAGCCGAGAGTATTAACCGCAGAAAGAGCAACCAATATCTGTGCGCCGTAGGGCAGGAAGCCCTGGAATACACAGGAGAAGGTGTCAAGAATAGACGCCGCCTTTCTTTCAGAGATATCAAAATCCTTAGCCATTTCCCTTGCTATCGGGTTTGCCATAACAATAGCAACAGTGTTGTTTGCCGTTGCGATATCCATAAGTCCAACAAGAAGCCCCATTCCGAGCTGACCGCTTTTTTTGCCCTTGAATACACGGCGGATACCGTTAAGCAAAGCTTCAAAGCCTCCGTTATGCTTTATAAGTGCTCCGAGAGCCGCAACAAGAATGGCCACCATTGAGGTTTCAAACATTCCTGAAGCTCCTGCACCCATTCCCGAAAGAAGGTCGAAAAAGCTCAGTGCGCCCGTCGCAAGCATTATGATGCTGCCCGAAACAATACCGATCAGAAGGGTTACAAACACATTTATGCCGATAATACCGCTGATAAGAACAAGAACATAGGGTATAATCTGTACCATATCGTAATCCTTGGTTATTCTGTCTGAAATATCAGAGCCGAAGGATAAAAACAGTATCAAGGCAAGTGTTACAACAGCGGCAGGAACAACTATTGCAAGGTTTGTGCGAAACTTATCCTTCATTTTACAGCCCTGTCCGTTACAGGCGGCAATGGTTGTATCGGAAATGAACGAAAGATTATCGCCGAACATTGCTCCGCCGATAACGGTACCCACACAAAGAGGAAGCGAAAAGCCCGAGCCTTCGGAAATTGCAACGGCTATGGGAGTAATAAGTGTGATAGTACCGACGGAAGTACCCATAGCGGTGGAAACAAAGCAGCTGACAATAAAGAGTACCACAACGGCAAGACGCGGCGGTGTTACCGAAAGCATAAAATAAGCCACGCTCTCTGCAGAGCTTCTGCCTACAACACCGACAAAAATACCTGCCAGCATAAAAATCAGAAGCATAGTGACAATATTTTTGTCTCCCACACCCTGACCCATTATTTCAAATTTCCTGTCGAGTGATTCTCCCTTTGTCTGAAGCACAGCAACAAAGAGTGCGACCAGGAACGCAACCACAACGGGTACACTGTAAAAGCCCATGGGAATTTTCATTACATACTCAAAAATTATTCCCAGCGAAAGATAAAAAGCAACAAATACCCCTATAGGTATAAGCGCAAAAGCATTCGATTTTTTCATTTTAATTCTCACTTTCTCTTCATTTACGGCATCACTCAGCCTTAAAGCAACGGTGCCGTTATTATCGGCACCGATTATAGCATAGTTTCAAGAAAAAAACAATGATATTACCATCTGTTTTCTACATATTCACAGAATGTGAATAGATCCTTGATTTCAAGCTTTGTACCGTCGTCAAGAATCACATCACCGTTCCACATACCGTAGACCTGATGGCAGTTCATTCTGCCCACCTTGAAGTCCACATCGCTGTGATTATCAAGCGTGGGATGCATAGTCATATTAAATCGACCGTCCTCGGAAATAAACTTCCATGGCTCCATAAATCTGTCCTTCGGGAATTTTTCAACATCCACTGCACCGATTTTATGTATCTTTCCGTCATAAAAAAGACAGGTCTCCGTAGCATTGCTTTCGTCTCCTATCGCCCATGTTATTTCAAACCCGAAAAGGTGCTTTTCACCCTTTTCGTCGGTTATATACTGACTGCCGCTGCCCCAGTACCAGACCATTTTATGAGGTGTATTTACTCTGCCCCAGTCGAGAGAGCAGAAGGCCTTATCCTTTGTGAATTCGTATTCATAATCACCGAAAACGAACTTACCCTCACAAGGCAGACAAAGCTGCTTTGTCGTCATAAAGTATTTTGTTTTATCCCCGTCAAAAGGAAAAACAGTCGTTATACTTTCAAGGCCCTCAGGTATATCCATCACGGCGTTGACCTCAACAGGCTTACCCTTGAAGCTACCCTTATACCAAAGGGTACGCTCCTTTTCTTTTGTGTGGAAATCGAACTCGGTCTTACCGATTTTATCCTTAAAACGGCTCGGTGCGTCAGGCTTTGCGTGAGATACGTGCTTGTTTGCACCTGCAAAGTACTGAATGGAGTCGCAAAGCACCTTGCCGCTTTTCAGGTCAACAAGCTTTGCCGCAACATAGCCGCCTATATTTATATTCGCAAAGCTGACAAGAATCTGCATCTTATCGTCAAAAATCGTATAGAAATCCCATTCTTTTCTGCTGATAATGCCCTTTTTAACGTAATCACGGTTATAGTCAAAAAGGTACTTCCTTGCCCAGCCCTTTGCTAAAAGGGTACCGTCGGGAGCAAGAAGCGGTGTCGGCTCGGTGTATTCTGTCTGCTTTGATTTTTTCTTCCAATCCTTGAAGGGTATGTAGGTTCTGGGAAGTTCGTTGCTCATATTATCACCTCTTGAAATGTTATTTATTATTCCCAACCGCAATCATAAACAAGAAACTCCTGAAATGTTTCGCTTATATAATCCAGATCGATATCGCTGTAATAGATGAAAACGATTTCATTTTTTTCTTCTGAAGTACCGACAAAAACAATATTTTGAGGGTAATAAAGCTCGTACTCCCTTTCGGAGAGTATTTTAAAATCAAAACTATCCAGCGTGAAGCTTGCTTCTTTTTCATCGTCAGGATTTAATACAACACCGACTCTCTCACTAAAGAGATACTTTTCCAAAATTATCTCTTTTTGTTTTTCGTACTCTTCTTCTGAGTAGGACGCCTTCAAGGTATAAGCATCAGATTCAAAAATCAAGCCGTATTTTTTATTATAATGTTTAAAATATATATCCTCATAATTACCCATACCCTCGACTGAAGGTAAGCACTCAATATTCATCTGCAATCTGTTCCATCTGAAAATATCATAGCTGACCTTTCCCTTCGTTACGAAAAGAAAATAGCCTGATGCACTCAGTATAGCGATAACAACAAATAAAATTGCAATTATTCTCAGCGGTCTTTTCTTTTTTATTATCATATTATCACCTCCCCTGAAGTATAGCATAAATTCCGGTTAAAAATCAAGATAACCCGTCAGATGAAAAATCGCCCTTCAAAAGAAGGGCAATTTAAGCTAATATATATCTACCTCGGAATATTTCGATTTTAAAAACTCGCTGTACTGCTCCCGCGATGTGAAGGAAGAAACAGGGATAAGGTAGGCACGGATATCATTGATATGAAGGTAAATCATTTTGTTTTCAATAATGCTTACCCTGTCCAGTGAAGAATAGTTCTGCTAGGCCACGGGAGACGAATTTTTTTATTTAATCAATATTCGTAAGTATAGACAAGATCTTCCTTCCATTCACCCGTGATGAAGTTTCTTACTCTTACAACGAACTCATCCTCATAAACCTCGATCACGATACCCTCACCCGGATCAAAGAGTGTCCTCTCGGTGGGTCTGGTCATATTAACTGAATCAACACCGCCCCAGTTGTAGAAATTACCTGCATAAATGGGATGATCGTGATAGTGACCGTGTACGAAAAGATCTGCATCGTATTCGTTAAGAAGCTCAACAAGTCTTTCAGTTGCATTGCCGTCATAGTTAACAGGGAAGTGATTGAACACGAAAATGGGAGCATCTGCGGCCTCAGCCTCCTGAAGCACGCCCTCAAGCCATGTGAACTGCTCCTCGCTCATATCAAACTTCCACGTTGAGGTTTCTTCCGAAACAAGGCAGATAATATAGCAGCCGTTGACTACTCTGTAGTAATAGCCTTTACCTACATTCTCTCCGAGATAGAGCCTGTTGCTTAAAATGAAATCCTTAAGAAGCTTCTCGTAGTCTCCTGCGCTGTTGCCTAAATCGTGGTTACCGGCAAGCACAAAATTGTTTTCAGAGGCTCCGGCTGCTCTGACAGCTGAGTAGAAAAGTGCATTTTCAAGAGCCTGACCGTTCATAACGTTATCACCGGTATAAATTACGGCGTCAACATCCTCACCCGCCTTGATGCCCTTGAGCACCTGACTGAGATATCCGTAGGATTCGGGCTGATTGGTTTCAACGTGAACGTCCGAAACAACCACAAAGCTTGCGATAAGCTCGTCAGGTTTAAGAGCCTCATAGGTGTCTGCACTAGCCTTGTCTCCGCAGGGCAAAAGCAAGTTCACAAGAACCATAACCGTAGCAAAAAGCTCTTTAAGATACGTAATTACTGTTGTAAAGTCCATATTTTTTCCTTCTTTCTTTTTTTGCATAGCCTTAATCACAGACTATGTGTTATTACTACAATTATAACACACAAAAAACGATTTGTAAATTAAAATCGAATATTTAATTCTGCAATTGAATATTTAATTACGAAATTGAACTTGTTGCGTACTTTGAAAATAATTTGACAACAGCTCCCTTTCTTTGATATAATTATATTACAAAAAAGGAGGAATCTATATGAAAAAATTTATAGCTTTAATCTTAAGTACAATTATACTGTTATCCTGCTTTCCCACATTGGTAATTGCTGAGGATAACGGTGCTGAAGACGTACTGAAATTCAACGGTGACGGAAAGTTTACCATTCTCAACATCAGCGACATACAGGACGGGTACCCGATAAATCCTCTCACGAAGGACTATATCGAAAAAACTCTTGATAATGTAAAGCCCGACCTTGTTATTCTCACCGGCGACAACATTTCAGGCTATGACGTTCCCGAAAAAGAGAATGCAGAAAAAGCCATAAGAGAGTTTATGGATATTTTTCAGGCAAGAAACATAAAGGTTGCCGCAGTTTTCGGAAATCACGACGACGAAGGAACAGAATCAACCAAGGAGCATCAGCTTTCCGTTTATCAGAGCTACGACTGCTACGTAGGTGAAAGCGGATTCTGCTACAAAGACAGAGTCGGCACCTACAATCTCCCCATTATGAAAAGTGACGGAAGCGGCTACGGCTTCAACCTCTGGCTGACCGACTCAGGTACCTACAACACCGAAAACGATTACGGCGGTTATGCCTGCGTTTACAAGGAGCAGATTGAGTGGTACAAGGAAACCTCTGCAATGCTCACAGCAGAAAACGGAGGCAAACCCGTACCCTCAATAAACTTCCAGCATATTATCGTGCCTGAAATTTACGATGCACTTAAAGAAATCAGCTTCATACGCTTAGGCTGCGTTATCAGGCAAAAGAACCCCCTCAACGATAAAACAAGGTATTACGTACTCCCTGACGATTCCAAGGGACAACTCAGAGAGTATCCCTGCCCGCCTTATTACAATAACGGTCAGTACGATGCTATGCTCGAGATGTGCGACGTACTTGCCACCGTAAGCGGACACGACCACGAAAACTCCTTCGAAATCGACTACAAGGGTATAAAGATTATCAATACTCCCACAGTCAGCTTCAACGCTTACAACGATATAAATGTTGGTACAAGAGTTTTTGTAATTGACGAAAAGGAGCCCGAAAGCTTCGAAACCTACTGTCTCACATATTCAGATATTTACACCGATATCGATGACCTTTACGAGGCACGCATTCTTTTCAACATCGACACAACAAACGTTTTCACAAAGCTTGTCTCTCTTATAAAAATAGCAAAGGCTGACGGTATGAGCTGCGCCGATTTCCTCAAGAATGTAATCAGAATTTTCAAGGAGATACAGTTGTTTTAAGGTTGAGATTGTTAAACAGTATAGAAAAAGCACCCTTTCAGGAGAGGGTGCTTTTTTTTACAGATCATAACAACACTCCGAAATCAAAATTTCGCACTTCTGTGCCTTTCTGTAAGAAAATGTGCTGTCGGCTCATTTTCAGGATAAAGGTATTCACTGAAAGCCCTCGGACCGATTTGCATAAGCTTTTCCAGTTCATCTCCGTTAAGAAGTACTACCTGCAGACAAGCCACTGTTTTTGTCAGCCCAAGCTTACATTTAAGAATAGCGGGAGTAGCAATAATCTGAGGAAACTCAATAAAAGCTGCAACCATTTCATCATCAGGATCCTCATTTTCCCATTCGAAGCTGTGAGCATAGGTAATATGTATTTTATTGAAATAGGCATAAGTTGCAACTGTGAGTAATTTGCTATAGTACCAGATCAGGACATCCTTATCCTCGAGGTCAACCTCTGAATCAATAAACATAATATATTCGTTATATTGACTGACGGTGTTTTGTCTGGGCGGCATTTTATAATCGCTTGCCCCCATAGTCACAAGCTTCCAGAAGGGATACTTTTCGTTAGGCTTATACATCAGTACGTCAATATGCAACCCGTCATCAACTATAGGATGAAGTACCGTTGAATCATTCTGCTCAAAATAAGTATCAAAATGTTTTATAAGTTTATCCATTTCTTTAGTTTTCATATTAAGCACCCCTTTATTAATTATAAAAAGAAAACCTGTCTATATTCGATGCCGAAAAAAATTATATTTTTTTAAATTGAGGATATTATCTGTTCACAATTAACTTTTAAATATTCCGGCAAGCCGTTAACAAGCTTCTTTGATTCATCCCTTTTACCCTCAACAGCACACAGAATGGCCGCAACATAATTTCGCTGAGGATTTTCAGCCGGGCTGTATCTGCCGGACTTTTCAAGGAACTCCCGTGATTTCTCATAATTATGGCAAGATAAATAAACAGTTCCTATATCATAACATATTTGACCCATATTTTCGAGTTTTACGGCATCAGTTTCGTCATCGGAATACAATTCAAACGCCTTGTTATAATAATTCAGTGCTTTTTCGTTTTCTGACTTTCTCTGCGCAAATTTTGCAGTACGATAATAGGGATGAAACGCTATTATAAATTGAAAATCGAAGTCGTATGAAAGCATTTTGTCGTAATATTTATTCATTTGTTCCTCATTTTCAAGAAACTCGTAACAAAGTCCCGTAAAATAAGAAAGCGCAAAGCAATCAAAATCATCAAAACAAAGTTCTTCAAGCATCAGAAGTGTTGACAGTCCGCCATAAAAATCACGTTTCGATATTTTTATCAGTGCAGCAGTAAGGTGTATCTGAGCCTCATCATTACCCTCAAAGGCTGATAAAAAATTTTTTCCAAAAGCTTTCCCGTGTATTTCACGCCATTTTTTATAATTTTCATTATCTAAAGTATATTCCTGCAATAAATAATGAAATTCATTTATATCCATATCAATCACCTTTGATAAAAGTATAACAACACAGTACCGTCAGCTGTGTTAACCTTATTAACGTTACCAAATATCTATACTTAAAGCAGCTTTTAATTGACAGAGTTTTATTAAACTTTCTTTTGACACAAAAAGTTCTGGATTAGTACCGTATTGATTTACTGCTATGTTAACACAGATTTTAGCGCTAAACTGCTCGACTATACTCATCAACATTCTTTTGCTATCTTCAATTAAGGAAAATGCATTTTTTATAACATCTTCAATCTCCCATGTTTGCTGATAATCAGTTTTTAATATCTTTACACTTACATTGGAATCGTGTTTATGTTTAATAACAAAACAGTTCTCATAGCCGATACTTTTCAGTTTTTGCAACAATTCAATAACATTTAAATCGTTATTTAAGGTTACGAACACAGAACAAGCAATTTCAGGTATTTTATTTTTCATCTGCTCACAAACTTTCCTTTTAAAATAACACAAGGGACGGTTCTATGTATTAATAGTGTTTCCAGACCAGCCCGAAACTAACACCCGTCAACCCTTTACAAAACAATTATAACAGTCCACCATTTAATTGTCAACTTGCTGTATATTTCAGAACAAAGGAGACGATCCTGTGAAGTTACATTTTCTAATACTTTGTGAAACATTAAATTTTAACAGAAAATCAATGCGAAGCATTGTATGTTATCCGCAACTTGTTGCGGTATGTAATCAACACGCAGTGTTGGATGTAATCATTTTCGATAGAAAATGTATGTAATCAATCCGAAGGAAATACACCTGCAGTGATGACATACACGCTACGCGTGATTACATACGCCTGACGGCGATTACATACCAATCCTTCGGATTGGATAAAAACAAAGGACTACCGAAGTAGTCCTTTGTTTTTTGGCGCCTCAAACAGGACTCGAACCTGTGACACCATCGGTCAGAAATATAAGAACCTGCCTACGGCAGAACCTTGTTATTCGCTTCACTCATAATGTGTCGTCTCACTCGCTTGGAGCGCTTCGTGATACTCCCTATTTCTTCCTGTTCGCCGCACCCCTGCATCGTCCACCGGACGCGGGGCACGCCGAACCAGTTAACAGCCGCGTTACGTCTGTATAGTTACGGTGGCATAAGTC
>JAZSPQ010000073.1:0-13174 GCA_045537485.1 Acutalibacteraceae bacterium
CACGATATTCTTCCCGGCACCTGTATTCATTCGGCTCATGCGCAGTGTAAAGCGGAGATGAGTGATGTTATCGAAAAAGCAAGTGAGCAGATTAAGCTTATGACTTGCGGAAAAGGTGACTGTCTTTCCGTAACAAACACACTTTCCTTTGACAGAAACGACGTGATTTTTGCCTGCGACAACGGAAAGAGCCTTGAAGGAGTAAGTCAGCAGTGCTATACCGATATCAGCGGTGAAAATGTGAGAGTAATCGGCGGTGTGACGGTGCCTTCCTATTCTTCCGTTATGCTTAAATACGGTGAAGGCATAAAGTCGGAAAAATCTCCCTTCGTATATAACGGCAATAAGCTCGAGACTCCTTTTGCAAAGGTCGAGTTTGATGAAAAGGGCTTTATCTCTTCCTTTGTTGATAAAACAGCAGACAGAGAGCTTGTTGACGGCTTACCCTTTAACACCTTCCTTATGGCTGAGGACGTACCCTGCAGTTGGGATAACTGGGATATAGATCCGGATATTGAGCTTAAATTCAAGCCTTGCGCCGAGCTTCTTGAGCGTGAAACAGTATCTCAGGGAGACGTTGCCCTGATAATCAGAAGCAAGTATAAAATCAGTGAAAAATCCGAAGTAACACAGGATATGATTTTCTTTGCCGATTCTCCCGAGGTGCGTTTTGATACCTATATGAATTGGCAGGATGATCACCGATTCCTTAAAACAGCCTTCGATACCAATGTCCGTGAGGATTTCGCAAGGCACGAAATACAGTTTGGTTGCTGCAAACGACCGACCACCAGAAACAATTCCGTGGAACAGGCTAAATTTGAGGTTGTCAATCATAAATATACAGACCTTTCCGAACCGAATTACGGTGTAGCATTGCTTAATGACTGTAAATACGGCATATCTGTCAACGGTTCAAGTCTGAGGCTTTCACTTCATAAGGGCGGTGTCAGACCTGATGTTAAGGGCGATCACGGCGAGCATCACGCTGTATACTCATTTCTCCCTCACAACTGCTCCTTCAGTGCAAAGGCAGTTGTTCAGCCGGGCTATGAGCTTAATATACCTCACATTGTTTCCGAGGGTGCTTTTGATGCAAAGAAGCTTGTGTCTGTGGATCGTGACAACATTATTGTTGAAGCAATCAAGCCCTGCGAGGATGCGGAAAGAGCCTTTATTGTCCGTCTTTATGAAGCAGAGGGAACAGGCACCAATGCCTGCGTAACCTTCTGTGATGATGTAAAGAAATATGCACAAACAAATATGCTTGAAGAGCTGATATCAGATGAAATACAGGGTAATGTGTTCTGTTCAAGGTTCCGCCCCTTCGAAATAAAAAGTCTTAAGGTTTACTATTAAAATATCGGCATTAAAAAAGAAAGAAACGGGCGATGCACAAG
Organism: Acutalibacteraceae bacterium; assembly: GCA_045537485.1. Lineage (GTDB taxonomy): Bacteria > Bacillota > Clostridia > Oscillospirales > Acutalibacteraceae > UBA6857. Next base: position 1,401 of record JAZSPQ010000073.1, read on the forward strand.
CATCGCCCGTTTCTTTCTCTGTTTCAGGTTGCACTTATAATTTTTAGCCGCCTGCGGCAGGTGAGAGAAGCCATACCTCATCTCCGTGTGAAAGCTTCTTTTTCTTTTTCATGCACCTTTCTCCGTTAACGTAAACAACTGCATCCTTGAATTCAAGCTTCTCGTGATATTCGAGAGCCGGATTTTTCGGCTTAATGTATTTAACGTTGGGATCGTTTTTCATCTGCTCAAGCTTTTCCTTGTCTTCCTTGTAGCCCTGAGCCATTTTTCTTGAAATAATTTCAAAAATATCATTTACGGTTTCAGCCTCTGTTTCAAGATAGCTAAAGCCCGTTGTTGTGCGTATAACACCAAAAACCTTAACCTTTATCATAGGGATAAACCTCCTTCGCACATTCGGGGAGCTTAATTCCGAGCTTTTTAATCATTCTCATTGTGGGTGCGCCGTCCTTCCAGCCGCGGATAATATAGTAGCTCTTTTTCATCTTATCAAGGGGTACCTTGGTCTTTTTATTACCCGGCACCTGCTCTTCATCGGTCAGACGCTTCGGAAGAGTATCAGCCTCCTTGCCTACGGGAAGGCCAAGAATAACGTTACATACTCTTTCTACATTATAGCCGTAGGAGCCTGCCTTTATGAAGGTGCCCATAGTATATTTTGAACCTGTTGCCGCATTAAGGGCTCTCGGGTACTGAATAAGAGGAATGTTGAGAGCAAGAATTTCCGGATACTGCATACCGATATAAAGAATCGGTGTAATAAACTTAAATGCTTGCTGAACCGCTCTTGTAAGTACACTTGTAGGCTTTGCGACAATGAACCAGGGGAGAACAGCATAGGATGTAAATACACAGCATCCCGCTGCTGAAGCCGCCTCCATAACATTCTGGAACATAATTGAAAGAGCGGCCTTACCCTTGGGAGTATATGAATTCATATTGAGTCCGAGACCCTCGAGAACAACCATATAGCCTGCATTCAGGTGACAGCCGCCTCTGTTTGCGGTAGCATAACCAAGTCCCTGACCGACGGCGCCTCTCGGCTCGTAAGCCGCAAGCTCCATACCTTTGGCATGGATGGCAAATTCCTTTCCGCCGAATTTTTCGCTCATACGCTTTGTACCGTCTGCAAGAATATCGCCTATACCTCTTCTGTAAGCAATATCCTTGAAAACCTCGCTTATGTTGTCGGTTTTGCCGAACTCGAGTCCGCTGTCCCACATACCCTTTTCATTGAGCTCCATTGCAAAGGCGATCGAACCTGCGCAGGAGATTGTATCCATGCCGAGCTCATCAAGCTCATAGTTCCAGCGGAGAATTTTCTCAATGTCGTCGTTCATAATGTTAGGGCCGAAAAGACCGAGAGTTTCAAGTTCGGGCCCCTTTACGTTTTTGCCGTCGATTTTTACTCGTCTTTCACAGCGCATCGGACATGAGAAGCAGTTTCCGTTACCTACCAGATATTTTTCGGTAAGGGCTTCGCCCGATATTTTTTCAAAAGAGTCAAATCTTCCTCCGCTGAAATTCTTTGTTGCAAGAATTTTGTGCGCCTGCATAGGGGCAACGAGTCCTGCGGTGCCGAGCTTTGAAAGCTGAGCACCGGTAATGGGATGACGGAGAAGCTGAGCTTTCCACTGTTCGGTAATTTCATCAAGCTTTTCTTTATCGTAAATCTCAGGGTCCTGAGTTCCTTTTGCAGTGATAATTTTCAGATTTTTATCACCGAAAACTGCGCCGACGCCGCCTCTGCCTGCGGTTCTTTCACCGCTGAACACGCCTGCATAAAGCACCTTGTTTTCGCCTGCAGGTCCGATTACGAGAGGTGTAGGCCCTGCCTTGAACAGCTTTTGGATTTCGCCCGTAAGCATACCCCTATATTCGGGTACGTCATGGAAGGTAACCTCGCTGTCCACAATTTCAATCCAGGTAAGCTCACTTGCTCTGCCTGTGATTACCATGGCATCCCATCCGGCTTTTTTAAGTCTTCTTCCGAAGGGACCGCCGCAGTTTGAGGAAGTAAGAATACCCGTAAGGGGAGAAACCGTTGAAATATTGAAACGGGTTGATGAGGGTGTTTTGCAGCGTGTAAGAGGGCCTGTTGTAATAACAAGCCAGTTATCCTCGTCAAAAGCCTTCATACCGGGCTTGATGTGTTGAAGAAGAATATCAGCCGCCATAATCTTACCGCCGATGGTCCTTTTTCTGTCTTCATCTGTCCATGGAAATTCGCTGTAGGTTTTCTTTGTAAGGTCAACGAAAAGAACCTTACCCATATAGCCTTTTAAGTTTGACATATTATCACCTCAGATTTTTACAGCTTTCACACTGTGAATTAGCTTTTATTGTAAGGGTATCCCATAAATCACCGTCAAAAAGGAAGATTTTTCCTGCTGAGCCTTGGTCATCTGAAAGAAGGTACCTGAGCGCAAGATTTACTTCCATAGCGCCGATAATACCTGCCGAGGAAGAAACGGAGCTTCTGACGGAAATATCGTTTATTATTCCTGCGCAGTCAGGACAGGGAGATCTGTCGGGCAAATACAGATATGCTGTTCCGTAAAAGCCGTCGACACCACCGTAAACTGAAGGGATTTTCTCGTTTTTTGAAAAATCTGCAACAGCTCTTCTTCCCACGGCGTTGTCAACGCAGCAAAGAATAATATCGCAGTCCTTTGCAAAGGAAAGGTCGTCTGCAGACATAATTTTTCTTACGACGGGAATATACTCGGTATCCGTTGAATAGAAGGAAAGTCTTTCCTTGAGAACCTTACACTTAAAAAAGTGTCCGTCGGTTTTTGTGAAGAGGAATTGACGGTTGAGATTGGATAGGCTGACGGTGTCAAAGTCGCAGAGATAGAGTTTTTTTACTCCTGCACCTGCCAGATGCACCGCTGAGTTTGTTCCGAGTGCACCGCAACCGACGATGCAAACAGTTTTATTGTCTATACTGAAAAGCTGAGTTACATTTTTTAAGCTCAATCAATCACCGCCTTTACCGTAATTTCCGCCACAGTTAAGAGTGTTACCGCTCAGAACTTCCACAGCATGTGGCAAGACAGGCGTAACAACCTCAAGAGATTCTCTTACTGCCTTGGGACTCCCCGGCAGATTGACAATAAGAGTATTTTTTCTTATACCGGATGTGCCTCTTGAAAGCATAGCCTTGGGAGTGATTTCAAGACTTTTCAGCCTGATAGCTTCAGAAATTCCGGGAGCTTCACGGTCAAAGACTGCTTTTGAAGCTTCAGGGGTAACGTCTCTCGGAGCAAAGCCTGTGCCTCCCGTTGTGAAAACAGCATTGACCTTCACATCATCGCAAAGATAAATAAGAGCTTTTTCAATTTGCTCCTTTTCGTCGGGCACAAGGATATATTCGACAGTTTTACCTAAAGATGAAAGAATTTCCGCTATAAGCTTTCCGCTTTTATCCTCACACATCCCCTTTGAGCATCTGTCGCTGACACAAATTACACCGAAAGTCAATTTTTTCTCACTTCCCACTTGAAAAGTATGTTGCTTTGGTATATAATATCATAAAAAATATAACTTTACAATATTTTTTTATATATTTTGCTAATTTTGTTGAAGTTTGCGTTCAAAAACGCAGTTAATTCATATTCCGACCCTTGTTTTCTAAACATATTTGCATGAAAATAGGGGCGTGGCTGAAAAAACACTGCCCGTTAAGGAGAATTTATGCGGGTGCCGGCCAAGGGTTATAAGTGAGAAATCCGATAACCTTCCGTGATTGAAAAGGAGAATGAATTATGAAAAAACTTCTTGCAGTTCTTATCGCCGTGGTGATGCTTTTCACTTTTGCAGCCTGTGGCGGAGAAAAATCCCAAACAGATGCGGATGAAACGAAGGGTTCGGATAATACACCTGAAAACCCCGTGATCCGTATTTCAACCACAACATCGGTTAACGATTCAGGTCTTCTACCTTATCTTATTCCTGCGTTTGAAAAGGCAACCGGCTACACCGTTGAGGTTCAGTCTGCAGGTACGGGCGCAGCCATTCAGAAGGCAAAGGACGGTAATGCAGACCTTATCCTTGTTCATGCCAAGGCTTCCGAAGAGGAGTTTGTATCCGAAGGCTACGGCGTTGAAAGAATACCCTTTATGTATAACTACTTTGTAATCGTAGGCCCCGCAGACGACCCTGCAGGTATTGCCGGCTGTGAGACGGCTTCCGAGGCTTTCGGGAAAATTGCAGACAGTGAAGCAACCTTCATTTCCAGAGGTGACGACAGCGGTACTCACAAGGCTGAGCTTAAGCTTTGGTCAGAGACTCCCGATGCTCAGACAGACACATGGTATGTAAGTGCTGGTCAGGGTATGGGTGCCTGTCTGTCAATGGCAGATCAGATGGAAGGCTATTGCCTCACAGACAAGGCTACCTTCCTTTCAATGGCAGATGAGCTCGAAATCGGAATCCTTCTTGAAGAGGGCGAGGATATGAAGAATACATATTCTCTTATTGAATGCAATCCTGAAAAGCTTGCAGACATCAATACGGAAGGAGCAAAGGCATTCATTGAATGGATGACAGGCGAAGAGGCTTCCGCTCTTATCGCTGAATACGGCAAGGAGCAGTACGGCTCAGCACTTTTCTATCTTATCGAAGAATAACCATTGAACGAGATAAAAGAAGCTTTTGATATGCTTCTTTCCATGGACAGGGAGTTGCTTCAGATTATCGGAGTAACTCTCCGTATGTCCTTTTTCAGCACATTTATATCATGCGTAATCGGTATGAGTCTTGGTGTGCTTATCGGACAGAAGGATTTTAAAGGCAAGAGGATTATAAAAAAAATAACAGGTACTCTTATGGGTCTGCCTCCGGTGGTGGCAGGCCTGATTGTCTATATGCTTTTCACAAGATACGGTGTATTCGGTGAGCTTCGTTTGCTGTTTACGGTGCAGGTTATGGTTATTGCCCAATGCTTACTGATAACTCCCGTTGTTATAAATCTCACACAGTCTGTTATATCGATTAATGCTAAAGCAATTACCGAAACCGCAAAAGGGCTTAATCTTTCGGGAAGTAAAAGGCTGTGGCTTTTGATAAGCGAAAATAAGCAAGCGCTATTAAGCGTAGTTCTCAATGCCTTCGGAAGGTCAATAGCTGAGGTCGGTGCCGTAAGCCTTGTAGGCGGAAATATACAGTGGAAAACAAGAGTAATGACGACGGCGATTATGCTTGAAACCAATAAGGGCAATTTTTCCTTTGCTCTTGCTCTCGGTATGATACTGCTGATTATTTCTCTTATTGTAAATATCCTTGCAAGTATACTGATAAAGGAGGAAAGACAGTGATAGAAATAAAGCATATCAAAAAATCCTACGGAAAACGCACCGTCCTGGATATTTCTTCTCTTTCCTTCAAAAAAGGTGAAACAACGGTTATTGTGGGCCCCAACGGCAGCGGAAAATCAACACTTCTCAAGGTTCTTGCGGGGATAATCAAAGGCGAGGAAAACGACTTCTCGGTGGAGGGTAAGCTTTTATATCTTCCTCAGCATAGCATACCCTTCAGAAAAACCGTAAGGAATAATATAATTTTCAGCCTTGAGGACAAGAGGGACAAAGAGAAGCGAAGTCTGGATATTCTTCAGGAGCTTGAACTGTCTGAGCTCAGGGATAAAAGTGCCAAAACTCTTTCCGGCGGTGAGTGTCAAAGGCTTGCTCTTGCAAGAGTGCTTGTCAACAGCTGTGATTTTCTTATCCTTGACGAGCCTTCAAGTGCGGCTGATATTGAGGGTAATGAGCTTATTGAAAAGGCGATTATGTCTTATAAGAAGAAGACAGGCTGCGGTATAATTATGACAACCCATTCGCCGAGGCAGGCAAGAGTCCTGGGTGACAGGATAATAATGCTCTGTGACGGTCAGGTGGCAGAGAAGGGCAGTTCAGAAGAGATTTTGCAAAATCCCAAAAGCCCGTGGTCCGAAAAATTTATTTCACAGTGGCGAATTGATTTTTAGAGGGTGATAATGTGTTAAATGTGGTATCACTTAAACAAGCGAAGAGAACAGTGAGTGAAAAGCTTACATCCTATGAAATTTCAGGGGAAAAGGTATCCTTGGCAGATGCGCTCGGAAGAGTGCTTTTCACCGATATATTTTCCCGCGAGTTTATTCCGCCCTTTGACCGCAGTATCGTTGACGGCTATGCGGTTATATCCTCCGATACCTACGGCAGCTCCGAAAGCATACCCTGTCAGCTCAATGTTTCCGGTGAAGTTCTTATGGGTGAAAAAGCAGATATAAAAATTAACGGGGGAGAATGTGTGAAAATCTCCACCGGCGGAATGCTGCCCGAAAATGCGGACAGTGTTGTTATGGTTGAGAATACCGATGCAAGCTTTGATGATTTCTGTCTCATTTTCAAGGCGGTCGGTCCCTTTGAAAATGTGACAAGAAAGGGCGACGACATAAGAGAAGGTCAGCTTATATTAAAAAAGGGTACGGTTATATCCTCCAAGCATATAGGCGTTCTTGCATCCTTAGGCATAACAGATGCAGAGGTTTTCCGTAAAATACGCATAGGGATTATTTCCACGGGTGACGAGCTTGTGCCTGCGGAAAAAACTCCCGAGGCGGGGCAGATCAGAGATGTAAACAGCCATATTTTGTCAGCCATGGTTCGGGAATGGAACTGTATCGGGACTGAGTACGGCATAGTTCAGGATAGCTTTGATGAAATACTCAAAGCAGTTGAAAAAGCCGCAGAAGAGAATGATATAGTGCTGATTTCGGGGGGCTCCTCGGCAGGCGTCAAGGATATGACCGTTAAGGTGATATCTCAGCTGGGAGAAGTGTATTTCCACGGAATAGCATTAAAACCGGGTAAGCCAACCATATTCGGAAAGGCAAATGGCAAGGCGGTTTTCGGACTTCCGGGGCATCCGGGGGCGGCGTTTTATGTCACGCTTATGACTGTTAAACCGCTGATTGAAATGCTTTGCAGTGTGAACTGCAAGGAGCGCACCCGAATTTGCACAATCACTCAGAATATCTCCTCCAACCACGGAAGAGAAGAAATAGTCAGTGTGAAAATATCTGAAGGTAAGGCGCAGCCTGTTTTTTCAAAAAGTGGCTTTGTGTCTGTTCTTGCTGAAAGTGACGGATATATCATTATCGACAGAAATACCGAAGGCTTAAAGGTCGGCGACGAGGTCGAGGCATATCTTTTTTAAGAGGTGAAGCAATGAAGCATAATTATCTTAACAATACAGAGCTTGAAAAAGCTAAAAGTGAATATCTGCTCCATCTTAGTAAGGTGGGCTTTTCACACGGCACCGAAACCGTTGCTGTGGCGGATTCCTGCGGCAGGATTCTGAGCAGGGCAGTATATGCGGCTATCTGCTCACCTCATTATAATGCAAGTGCTATGGACGGCATTGCAGTTGATGCGGCAGATACCTACGGGGCATCGGAAAATAATCCTATAGTGCTTTCTCCCGAGCAGTATACCGTTGTTGATACCGGTGACCCGCTTCCCGAAAAGGCTGACAGCGTAATAATGGTTGAGGATGTTACAGAAATCGGTTACGGCAGAGTCAGCATTTTAAGTGGTGTTCACCCTTGGCAGAATGTGCGTCAGGTGGGCGAAGATATCTGTATGGGAGATATGATTGCCACAAAATATACGGAAATCACACCTTCTCTTTGCGGTGCATTTCTTGCAGGCGGAATCACCTGTGTTGAGGTCGTAAAAAGACCGCTTGTCGGAATCATCCCCACGGGCGATGAAATTGTATCTCCCAAGAGCGATCCGCAGAAGGGTGAAATTATAGAGTTCAATTCCGTGATTTTTTCATCTATGCTTTCACAGTGGAAGGCAGACACTAAGGTTTACGGTATAGTAAAAGACAAAAGAGATTTGCTCAGGAGTGCCATAGAAACGGCAAAAAACGAATGTGACATAGTTCTCGTTCTTGCAGGCTCGTCGGCAGGCAGAGACGATTATACGAGCACTGTAATTGCAGAGCTTGGTGAAGTTTTATTTCACGGTATCGCCATAAAGCCGGGCAAGCCCGCTGTTTTGGGCTGCATTGAAAACGTGCCCGTTATCGGTATACCCGGCTATCCTGTTTCAGGTATTGTGATAATGGATGAAATCGTAAAAAGCGTGGTTGATAATTATTACAAAAATGCGGGAGCAAGCTGCCGGACTGTCAAAGCGACCTTAGGCAAGAGAGTTGTATCTTCTCTTAAGTATAAAGAGTTTGTCCGAGTGACATTAGGAAAAGCAGAAGATGGTTTTGTTGCCGTTCCTCTTAACAGAGGCGCAGGAGTAATAACGAGCTTCACAAAAGCCGACGGCATTTTAACGGTACCGCAGAACAGTGAAGGCTATGATGCAGGTGAAGAGGTAGAGATCAGGCTTCTTAAAAATCCCGAACAAATAGAAAATGCGCTTATTGTAACAGGAAGTCACGATCCTCTTGTTGATGAAATTGCTGATATAATTAAGGAAGGTGAAACACCTTTTTCTGTCAGCTCCTCACATGTGGGAAGTATGGGCGCGATCACTGCCGTAAAAAATAAGCAGGCGCATCTCGGCTGTATTCATCTTCTTGATACACAGACGGGAGAATATAACAAAAGCTACATAGAAAAGTACTTTCCCGACGGCGGTGTGAAGCTGATAAAAGGTGTAGGCAGAATTCAGGGGCTTATGGTAAAAAAAGGTAACCCCTTGGCTATAACTGAATTCAAGGATATAACCAAAGGCAGATATGTTAACCGTCAGCTCGGATCAGGCACCAGAATACTCTGCGACTATCTTATAGAAAAAAACGGTATGAATAAAGCCGATATAAAGGGCTACCGTAACGAAGAATTCACTCATACGGCGGTGGCGGCTTTGATTGCGGCAGGAAATGCAGATTGCGGTCTTGGGATTTATTCGGCGGCAAAGATGTATGACCTGGATTTTATTGAGCTTTGTGTTGAAGAATACGATGTTCTTATTGACGAAAAGGCTTACAACACCGAAAAGGTGCAGAAATTCCTTGAGGTGATGCATAGCGAAGAATTGAAAAAGAGACTATCTGAAATGGGGGGCTATACCTTTGGCTGATTTAACACATTTAAACAAAAACGGCGAAGCTGTTATGGTCGATGTAGGTGAAAAAGAAATCACAAGACGTACAGCAACGGCCTGTGCAAAAATTAAAATGGAAAGAGAAACCCTCACTAAGCTTCTGAATTCTTCACTTAAAAAAGGCGACGGTCTTGCCACTGCAAGAATTGCGGGGATAATGGGCGCAAAAAAGACGAGTGAGCTTATTCCTCTTTGCCATAATATCCCCATAGACAGTATAGAAATAAGCTTTGAAAACAACGGCGTTGATGAGCTTTATATTTACTGCAGGGGGAAATGCAGCTATAAAACAGGCATAGAAATGGAAGTTCTCACGGGGGCGACAGTCTGTGCCCTGACAGTTTACGATATGTGTAAAGCCATTGACAGAAAAATGGAAATTAAAGAAGTTAAGCTGTTGGAAAAAACAGGCGGAAAGAGCGATTTTAAAAATGATTGATAATTACGGAAGAAAAATAAACTATCTTCGTGTGTCTGTCACAAAAAGGTGTAATCTTAACTGTTCCTACTGCGGCGCAGGCAAGGAAAAAGGTGATGACGAGCTGACAGCAGAGCAGATAGAAAAAATTGTGAAAGCCTTCGTGAGGCTTGGCATAACAAAGCTTCGTCTGACCGGCGGTGAGCCGCTTGTGAGAAGTGACATTTGCGATATAGCTGAAAGACTCGGCAGGATAGAAAACATAAAAAAGCTTGCTTTGACCACCAACGGAGTAAGACTCAAGGATTATGCCGAGGGACTGAAAAGAGCGGGGGTTACCGCTGTGAATATAAGTCTTGACACAACAGACAGAAAACAGTTTGAGGCGATAACGGGCTATGATGCTCTTGATAAGGTCTATGAAGGCATTGAAGAATGTGAAAGAGTAGGGATCAAGGCTTTGAGGTTAAATGCTGTGCTTATAAGAGGTCAGAATGAGGATCAGGCTGAAAATCTTATAAATATAGCAAGAGAAAGAAAAATTGATGTCCGCTTTATCGAGCTTATGCCGTTTTCAAGTGAAGGAGAAAACAGGGAGCTTGTAATCAGAGGGGATGAGATTCTAAAAAGATTTCCTTTCTTAAAGCCTGTGGCAAAAAATGTTGCCGATAACCTTGAAACCAATGTTGCCAGATATTATGAAGCGGAAAATTTCAAAGGCAGAATAGGTCTTATCACTCCTGTCAGTGATAAATTCTGCAATTTATGCAACAGGATAAGACTTCTGTCAGACGGCAAGGTAAAGCCTTGTCTGGGCAACGAGGAGGTAATAGACCTGCTTCCCTTTATTAATGATGAAGCTAAGCTTTTAAGGGAAATTAAAAAAGCAATTCTTTTAAAGCCCATGGAACATAAATTTTCCTGCGGTTACGGAAACAGTCACGGAATGAATAAAATAGGAGGTTAAATTATGGGAAAGGTTATATCGATAAATATAAGCGAAAAAAAGGGTACGCCTAAGACAAAAATCAATCCGGGTGTGCTTATCGAGGATTTCGGCTTTGAGGGTGATGCTCACGCAGGTAAGTGGCACAGACAGGTAAGCCTGCTTGCAAAAGAGAGTATAGATAAGGCAAAGGGTCTGCCTTCAGACGGACTGTGTCACGGAGTATTTGCCGAAAACATCACCACCGAGGGCATAGAGCTTTATACGATTCCTGTGGGAACAAGGCTTAAAATAGGCGAGTGCATAATTGAAATCAGCCAGATAGGTAAGGAATGTCACGACGGCTGTGCAATAAAAAAGCTTGTCGGTCAGTGCGTAATGCCCCGTGAAGGAATATTTGCCCGCGTTATAAAGGGCGGCGAGGTTTACGAAGGCGACGAGATAGAAATATTATAAGAAAAAGCATCACGAAGACGTCAAATCCTCGTGATGCTTTTTTATCTCTGATTTTCAATTATTCTGAATTCACCTGACCTGAGAATACGGATGAGGTCATCATTGTTTCTTATAGGCTCATTAGTGATAATTCCGCCAAGACCGATGTTGCTGTCGTTATGGCTGTCACTTCCGCTTGTTCTGATGTTGAAGCCAATTTTTTGAGCATATTTTTTTGCTTTTTCATTGACCTTTGCCGAAGCTTTACCGTTGAATATTTCAACACCGTCGAGAAACTTCGGGTTAACATCTCTTATGTGTCTTCTGAAGGGATGAGTCTGTAAAAACAGACAACCGTTATTTCTAAAATATTTCGATGCTCTTTTTAAATATAAGAAAAGCATATAGGGCGCATCTTCAAGTGTTTTTTCATCAACGCCGTAAATCAGATAATCGTTAAGCGTAAAGAAAAATCTTAGCTCAACACCTAAAAGAACGGTGAAATCCTCGCTTTCGAGGCTTTTGGCTTTTTTATAGCCTCTCAGGTAACGGCTCAGCATCATCTTTTTGCTGAAAAGCTCGTGAAGCTTAAAGGTCATAGGTGAATAATGGTCTGTTATAACTACCCCTGAATAGCCTGCATTTTTACATTTTTCAATAAGCTCTTTTGCGTCAAGCTTTGAACAGCGGCTTGTGTTTTTTGTGTGGCTGTGAAGCTCATACTTATATTCCGTAACTTGCTCTTTTATCATAACAACCCACCTTTTAGCAATTTATGCTACATTATATAACAACTTTTAAATATTGTAAATGAAAAACAAGAAAGAATTATAAAAAAAGAGGTACCGCTGAGCAGTACCCC
>JAZSPQ010000095.1:0-9205 GCA_045537485.1 Acutalibacteraceae bacterium
GCCTTTGAGAAGAGCGGGAGCCTTCGGCTTCTTAACAAGTGTTTCTCTACCGTTACGAACTAACTGGTTAAAGGTAGGCAAATGTAGCATCTCCTTTCTTGAAATATAGTTTTGCGCATAATCGCACGCTTGACTATTATAACGGATAATGTCAAATAAGTCAACAACAAATTTTCTGTTTCGGTGAATTTGTAGGTTTGCTTATTTTCTTAGACAGTATTGACGGTTTTTGTGGTAAATATTGACTAAAAAGGGACTATGGATTAGTAGTCGGGGGGGCTTGCGGTAACGAACCGCGTAGGGGACGCCCCGTGTGGCGTCCCCATATATGCGCGCGATGTGTTTTCAGTGGGAGACCACGCGGGGTCTCCCCTACGCGGAATTTTTATCTGAGGCGGGAGACCACGTGGGGTCTCCCGCTAAAAAACAGGCAGTTTCAAAATGTAACTGCCTGCTTGGTATTATTTGGCTCTTTAAAATTTCTGCATACTTAGCGATTGAAAATGCATTTATGATGCTGATATCAAAACCATGTGCTGTATCGATATATATCACCGATTACAAAATTGACATCCTGCTTTTCCTTTAATATTTGTGCCATATCTGGATCAACTTCCATAGATATATACTTTATGGTATGCATACCTTTAATCTCGCCCTCATCTTGAGAATCCCTCTTTTTGACACATATCAGATTTCCGTTATCATCATATTGAAATTCGCATCTTGCTTCCTCATAAGCATCGACATATCTGATTATTTCCACAAGTCTGTTGTTTTCATCATATTTATAAATATCTTTTCTGTTGCCACTCTGCGTTTCTAGTATATTATTTTCACTATCATATCTATGATATGTTTTATCTATACTTCCGACCTCGTATTCGCAGATAAGATTTCCTCGATTATCATACTCATAAAAATATTCGCTGTACTCTGTTGTCTTTTTTATTATTCTGCCATCTTTATCATAATCATAACGATTAAAACTTGAGACTTCCTCTCCGTTGAAATATCCTTCTCGTGAAATCATATTGTCTTTTTCATCATAAGACATATATATGTGCTCGCTATTGTCATATATCATCTCAATAACATTATAGTTTTTATCATATACATAACTGACAATATTCTCTGTGATTATATCACTGTAAAAATACCGGGTTGCTTCGGAAAAAAATCCGTCTTCTCTGTGCTTAAACTTCATTTCTAATATATTGTCGTAATTGAACTCACTTATAACCCACACTGTTACGGTATCTTTTTTATCTTTATCCTTGAGAAATCCCGGTACGAACATAACACCCGCAATAATAGCTGCAACAAGAACAATGGCAACAATAACAACCGATAACTTTGATTTTTTCTTTTTCTCCGCAGGTGCCGTATCCTGATTTATCTGAGGCTCAAATGCAGATACGGACTGAACAGGTTGTGTCCGTACGGGAGGTATATATACAGGTTCTTCATTTTTTATAGACACTTCAGCTTTTTTCCCGCAATAGGGGCAGAAGGTCTGACCTTCCAAAGCTTCTTTTCCGCAAAATCTGCAAAACATATTTATCATCCTTTTTTCTTATTTAAAAACATATTGTTTTTCCTATACTATCATTTTTAAATTGGTAAGTCAACATTTCATAAGCAAAAAATCCGCCGCATCACTGCGACGGATTTTTTAGTTTAGTTATACGCTCCAGACAATCTTGTTGTCTTCAACAGTTGCTTCAAGTGCCTGCTTGTCGATATATTCAACCTCGTTGTAGCACTTCATGCCGGTACCTGAAGGAAGAAGCTTACCGATGATAACATTTTCCTTAAGACCGAGAAGCGGGTCTGCCTTGCCCTTGATAGCTGCATCTGTGAGAACTCTTGTTGTTTCCTGGAAGGATGCGGCTGAAAGGAAGGAGTCTGTTGCAAGTGAAGCCTTTGTGATACCCATAAGAACGGGTGAACAGGTAGCGTACTCGAGTTCTTCACCTGTTGCTTCCATTCTGAGTCTGAGTGCCTCATTGGCGTCACGGAATTCTTTTTTGTCGATTACCGAGTTGGGAAGAAGATTTGTATTACCTGCATCCTCAACCTTAATCTTTCTCATCATCTGACGGGCAATAACCTCGATATGCTTATCGTTGATATCAACACCCTGAGTACGGTACGTGAGCTGTACCTGACTGATGAGGTAGTCGTGAACTGCATTTACGCCGAGTACGTTAAGAACATCTCTGGGATCGATTGAGCCTTCTGTAAGGGTTTCACCCTTCTTGACGAACTGACCCTCTGATACTCTTGCTCTTGCGCCGAAGGTAAGGAAGTATTCTCTTCTCTCCCCTGTTTCTTCGTTTGTAACAACGATGTGGGGATTACGCTTGATCTGCTCGAAGGATACAACACCGTCGATTTCGGCAAGCATTGCAAGTGTCTTGGGCTTACGTGCTTCAAAGAGCTCTTCAACACGGGGAAGGCCCTGAGTGATATCGGCGCCTGATGCAACACCACCGGTGTGGAAGGTTCTCATGGTAAGCTGAGTACCCGGCTCACCGATTGACTGAGCAGCGATGATACCTACTGCTTCACCCACTGTAACGGGCTGACCTGATGCAAGGTTTGCACCGTAGCACTTGATACAAGCGCCGTGGTCTGAGTTACAGGTGAGAAGTGAGCGGATTGTAATACGGCGGCAGGCTGCTGCCTCTTCCTTGCTCTTGCCCTCGTCGAGAGCCTTATTCATCTTTGCGGTGAGATATGCATCAACCTTTTCTGCATCCTTTTCGGTGAGCATATGGCTGTTATCCATAACAATCTCGCCGGTTTCTTCATCAACAAGATTATCAAGAAGGAATCTGCCCTTAAGTCTTTCTGAAAGTGATTCAAGGATACGGTTACCGTCCATGATATCGTAAACCTCAAGACCTTCGTGACATCCGCAATCCTCTTCACGGATGATAACATCCTGTGAAACGTCAACAAGACGACGGGTAAGATAACCTGAGTCAGCGGTACGAAGAGCGGTATCGGCAAGACCTTTACGCGCACCACGTGAGGAAATGAAGTATTCCTGAACGTTAAGGCCTTCACGGTAGTTAGCACGGATGGGAACTTCGATGGTTTTACCTGCGGTGTTAGCGATAAGACCACGCATACCTGCAAGCTGACGAAGCTGGCTGTTAGAACCACGGGCACCTGAGTCAAGCATCATCCAGATGGGGTTGGTTGCGTCAAATGAGCCTGTGAGCGCATCTGCAACACGGTTTGTACAGGTGTCCCAAGCCTTGAGAACCTGTCTTGAACGGTCCTGATTGGAAAGAAGACCTCTGTTATACTTTCTGTTAACCTCGTCAACAATTGCTTCTGTTTCTGCGAGAATATCCTTCTTTGTTGCGGGAATGATAGCATCGCAGACAGCAACGGTAATACCTGACTTGGTCGAATATTTATAGCCCTGATTCTTGACATTGTCAAGTACCTCTGCGGTCTTTGCGGTACCGTGCTTCTGAATGCACTTTGCAATAACCTTACCGAGGAGTCCCTTGTTTACAAGACCTTCGACCTCAAGGCGGAACATATTTTCCGGATCGGTTCTGTCAACGAAGCCGAGGTCCTGAGGAATGGGGTCGTTGAAGATGATCTTACCGAGAGTTGTTTCAATAATCTTTGACTTCTTTTCGCCGTCAATTTCCTTTGTCATACGAACCTTGATTCTTGCATGAAGGTCGATAACACCTGAATCGTATGCAAGTCTTGCTTCGTTAACATCACGGAAGACCTTACCCTCACCCTTTGAGCCGGGAAGCTCAAGAGTAAGATAGTATGAGCCGAGAACCATATCCTGTGAGGGAACGGCAACAGGCTTTCCGTCTGAAGGCTTAAGAAGGTTGTTTGCTGCAAGCATAAGGAAGCGTGCTTCTGCCTGAGCCTCTGCTGAAAGAGGTACGTGAACAGCCATCTGGTCACCGTCGAAGTCGGCGTTGAAGGCGGTACAAACAAGAGGATGAAGCTTGATAGCCTTACCTTCTACGAGTACGGGCTCAAATGCCTGAATACCGAGGCGGTGAAGTGTGGGAGCACGGTTAAGCATAACGGGATGATCCTTGATTACAACCTCAAGTGCGTCCCATACGCATTTTTCCTGACGGTCAACCGTCTTTCTTGCTGTTTTGATGTGTGCGGCAACACCTGTTTCAACAAGTCTCTTCATAACGAAGGGCTTGAAGAGCTCAAGTGCCATTTCCTTGGGAAGACCGCACTGATAAATCTTAAGATTGGGACCAACGACGATAACCGAACGTCCTGAGTAGTCAACACGCTTACCGAGAAGATTCTGACGGAAACGTCCCTGCTTACCCTTGAGCATATCAGAAAGGCTCTTAAGGGGTCTGTTGTTGGGACCGGTTACGGGTCTGCCTCTTCTGCCGTTGTCGATAAGGGCGTCAACGGATTCCTGGAGCATTCTCTTTTCGTTTCTGATGATGATTGAGGGAGCTCCTAATTCAAGAAGCTTCTTAAGACGGTTATTTCTGTTGATAACACGTCTGTAAAGGTCGTTAAGGTCGCTTGTTGCAAAACGTCCGCCGTCAAGCTGAACCATAGGACGGATATCGGGAGGAATTACGGGAATTACATCAAGCACCATCCATTCAGGCTTATTGCCTGATGCCTTAAAGGCTTCAACAACCTCAAGTCTCTTGAGGATTCTTGCCTTCTTCTGACCGCTTGCAGTTTCAAGCTGCTCACGAAGCTCAGCATTGAGTGCTTCAATATCGATTTCAGCGAGAAGCTCTTTAATAGCCTCAGCACCCATACCTACTCTGAACTCTTCATCGTCATAGTAGTATTCCTTAATATCGTCATACTGCTTTTCTGTGATAGCCTGGCCCTTCTTTACATTAGGTACCGAGCCGGGATTGATAACAACATAAGCTGCAAAATAAAGTACTCTTTCAAGGTCTCTGGGTGAAATATCAAGGATGAGACCCATTCTTGAGGGGATACCCTTGAAATACCAGATGTGTGAAACGGGAGTGGCAAGCTCAATGTGGCCCATACGCTCACGGCGAACCTTTGCCTTTGTGATTTCAACGTGACATCTTTCACAGACCTTACCCTTGTGGCGGATTCTCTTATATCTGCCGCAATGACACTCCCAGTCCTTGAGGGGTCCAAAGATCTTTTCGCAGAAAAGTCCGTCGCTTTCGGGTTTGAGTGTTCTATAGTTAATAGTTTCAGGCTTTGTTACTTCACCGTATGACCATTCTCTGATCTTTTCAGGTGAAGCCAGACCTATTTTGATTGATTCAAAGGTTATATTTTCCATATGATTTAAGTCAGCCCTTTCCTGTATAATTTAATTTGGGTTATCCCCTTCCGACAGGTCGCCCCATCGGAAAAGAGATTTTAATTACATATTGTCTTCGTCGGGAACAAAGCCTTGAGCGAAGCCTGCATCATTGATTGTGGGATTCATTTCATTGAAGAAGGCGTTAACGTCAAATACTTCTTCCTCGTCTGCTGACTCAAAATCAGAGTCATCGTCAAAGTCAAGACCTAAGTCGATATCAAGATCAAGGTCGTCCTCTGACGGCTCTTCGTCAAGGTCAAGATCATCCTCGTTATCATCCTCAGGATGATCCTGCTCGACATTGCGGTAACGGTGAAGTGATACACCCTCATCGCCGTCAATGTTCTGCTTAAGGTCGATTTCTTCGTTATTAGCATCGAGAACCTTAACATCAAGACCAAGGCTCTGAAGCTCCTTAACGAGAACCTTGAAGGATTCGGGAACGCCTGCCTGAGGCACATTTTCGCCGTTGACAATAGCTTCGTAGGTCTTTACACGGCCCACAACGTCGTCTGACTTAACTGTAAGAATTTCCTGAAGAGTATATGCAGCACCGTAAGCTTCAAGTGCCCAAACTTCCATTTCACCGAAACGCTGACCGCCGAACTGAGCTTTACCGCCGAGGGGCTGCTGAGTAACGAGTGAGTAGGGACCTGTTGAACGGGCATGCATCTTATCGTCAACAAGGTGATGCAGCTTGAGGTAATACATAACACCGACGGTTACTTCGTTATCAAACTTATCACCGGTACGACCGTCGTAAAGAACGCTCTTACCTGTTTCGCTGATGCCTGCCATTGAAAGAGCTTCTCTGATGTCATCCTCGTGAGCACCGTCAAATACGGGAGTCATTATCTTCCAGCCAAGCTGACGGCATGCAAAACCGAGATGCACTTCGAGAACCTGACCGATGTTCATACGTGAGGGAACGCCTAGGGGGTTAAGAACGATGTCAAGAGGTGTACCGTCTGAAAGGAAGGGCATATCCTCCTGAGGAAGAACACGGGAAACAACACCCTTGTTACCGTGACGACCTGCCATCTTATCGCCGACCTGAATCTTTCTCTTCTGAGCGATGTAGCAGCGAACAACCTTATTAACACCGGGGCTGAGCTCGTCGCTGTTTTCTCTTGTGAACTCTTCAACATTAACAACGATACCGTATTCACCGTGAGGAACACGAAGGGATGTATCTCTTACTTCTCTTGCCTTCTCACCGAAGATAGCACGGAGAAGTCTCTCTTCTGCGGTAAGCTCTGTTTCACCCTTGGGTGTAACCTTACCTACAAGAATGTCGCCCGAGTGAACCTCTGCACCGACACGGATAATACCTCTTTCGTCAAGGTCCTTGAGAGCGTCACCGACGTTGGGAATATCGTTGGTGATTTCTTCGGGGCCGAGCTTGGTATCACGTGCTTCGAGCTCGTATTTTTCAATGTGGATTGATGTATAAACGTCATCTCTTACAAGCTTTTCATTGATAAGAACGGCGTCTTCGTAGTTGTAGCCTTCCCAGGTCATGAAGCCGATAAGGGCATTCTTACCAAGGGAGATTTCACCGTTATCTGTTGCAGGGCCGTCTGCGATGACCTGCTTTTCTTCGATATGCTCGCCAACCTTTACAACGGGCTTCTGATTGATACATGTACCCTGATTGGAGCGCATAAACTTAATAAGGTTATAGGTATCAAGGTGACCGTCCTCTGTCATAACGTCAACTCTGTCGGCGCTGACATAGGTTACCGTACCTGCGGCTCTTGCGAGTACGCAAACACCTGAGTCTGTTGCTGCCTTGTATTCCATACCTGTACCGACAAGAGGTGCAGCACAAGTGAGAAGGGGCACTGCCTGACGCTGCATGTTTGAACCCATGAGGGCACGGTTTGCGTCGTCGTTTTCAAGGAAGGGAATAAGAGCAGTAGCAACCGAAACAACCATCTTGGGTGAAACGTCCATATAGTCTGCTCTTGAGGGGTCGATTTCAAGGAATTCGTCACGGTGACGTGCGTTAACCTTGGTTCTTACGAAGCGACCCTCTTCGTCAAGCTTTTCGTTAGCCTGAACAACTGTGTATTCGTCTTCAACGTCAGCTGTCATATATTCGAAGGTTGTCTGAACAATGCCTGTTTCCTTATCGATAGGACGGAAGGGAGCTTCGATGAAGCCGTATTCGTTGATTCTTGCAAATGTTGCAAGGTAAGAGATAAGACCGATGTTGGGTCCTTCAGGAGTCTCGATGGGACACATTCTGCCGTAGTGTGAATAATGTACGTCTCGAACGTCGAAGCCTGCACGGTCACGTGAAAGACCGCCGGGGCCGAGGGCTGAAAGTCTTCTCTTATGTGTAAGCTCAGCAAGGGGGTTGTTCTGATCCATAAACTGTGAAAGGGGTGATGAACCGAAGAACTCTCTTACTGCTGCGATAACGGGTCTTGTGTTGATAAGAGCCTGAGGAGTGACCTTATCTGTTTCCTGAGCCTGAAGAGTCATTCTTTCCTTGATAACTCTTTCCATTCTTGAGAAGCCTACACGGAACTGATTCTGAAGAAGCTCGCCTACGCTTCTGATACGACGGTTACCGAGGTGGTCGATGTCATCAGCGTGGCCTACGCCCTTTGCAAGACAGTTCAGGTAGTTGATTGAAGCGAGAATATCGTCAACGATGATTGTTTTGGGAACAAGCTCGTCTGCTTTTTCACTGAGATATGCAAGAGCTTCTTCCTTGCTCATGCCGTCGATTTCGGAAAGAACTTCGTTAAGAACGGTGTATCTTACATTTTCGTTGATGCCTGCTTCCATAAGTTCTTCTCTTGTGAAGCCGGGAAGATAGGGAAGCATATCAACCATATTGTTTGAAATAACCTTCACGGGCTCTTCAAGACCTTCAACGGTCACATAAGCAACCTTTGCACCTGCCTGCTCAATTTCGTAAGCTCTCTGCTTTGTGATAAGCTCGCCTTCTTCAGCGATGATTTCGCCTGTGAGCTCATTTACGATGGGAGCTGCAAGTCTGAAGCCGCGGATTCTGTCGGAAATGCCGAGCTTCTTATTATACTTATAACGTCCTACTCTTGAAAGGTCGTATCTTCTCTCGTCGAAGAACATACCCTCGATGTGAGTCTGTGCGCTTGAAAGCGTGGGAGGCTCACCGGGACGCAGCTTCTTATAGATTTCGATAAGAGCTTCCTCAGTGTTCTTGGTATTATCCTTTTCAAGGGTTGCTTCGATTCTGTCGTCAAAGCCGAAGAAATCACGGATCTCATTGTCGGTTGAGTAGCCGAGAACACGGATAAGAGTGGTGATGGGGATTTTTCTGTTTTTATCTATACGTACATAGAAAAGGTCATTCTGGTCTGTTTCGTATTCAAGCCAGGCACCGCGACCGGGGATGATTGTTGAAGTGAAGAGCTTTTTACCTGTAACATTGTGAGTCATACCGAAGTATGCACCGGGTGAACGTACGAGCTGAGAAACGATAACTCTTTCAGCACCGTTGATGATAAAGGTACCGCTGTCTGTCATAAGGGGGAAATCACCCATATAAACCTCGCTGTCTTTAACCTCGCCTGTGTCCTTATTGTAAAGACGTGCGGTAAGGCGCATGGGAGCGGCGTAGGTGGTATCTCTCTCCTTACATTCCTTAACTGTGTATTTGGGCTTATCGTCCATACGGTAGTCCACAAAGCTCAGAACAAGGTTTCCGCTGTAATCAGTGATTTCCGACATATCCCTGAGTACTTCCTTAAGACCTGTTTCGATGAACCATTTGTAGGAATCCTTCTGAACCTGAATGAGGTTGGGCATCGGCATAACTTCCTCAATTTTGCCGAAGCTCTTTCGCACTTTTGTGCCAAGCTTCACATCGGTTAC
>JAZSPQ010000046.1:0-2845 GCA_045537485.1 Acutalibacteraceae bacterium
TGCAGACGGCACTTTCAGAGGTGATAACAACATCACACGCGCAGAGGTTGTAACCGTTGTAAACAGAGCAACAGGCAGAAATGCAGATAAAGAGTATGTAAACGAAAACTTTACAAAGCTCAACCGCTTTACTGATGTTACCGATAGCAGCATGTGGTATTTCTACGACGTGGCAGAAGCGGCTAATGAACATATCGGCATTACTCACTCTGACGGAGAAACTTGGAGTAAGTAAGATTGGAGGTATAGCCTATGCAGGAAGAAGTTGACCAGAAAACCATAGCACTTGCGGTAAATACAACAAAAATGACGGGGCGAGTTCTTGCAAAAGCTATTCAGATGTATCTTCAACACCATAAGGATAAATCAAAGAATCCTAAAATTTATCACGGCAAGCAGACAATCAAACAGCTTATGAAACAAAATGCGGCGCTTTCAAATATTGAGATTACGGACAAAAATATCCGTTCTTTTGAGAGCGTCGCTAAAAAGTATAACATTGATTATGCACTCAAAAAGGACACAAGCGAACAGCCGCCCCGTTATCTTGTGTTCTTCAAGGGCCGTGATGTTGATGTTATCAATATGGCTTTCAAGGAATTTACCCAAAAGCAGTTAAAGCACAAGGATAAACCGTCTTTGCGGAAACTGCTTTCAAAACTCAAAGAACAGGCGCAAAAACTCAATCAAAACCGAGACAGAGAAAAAAACAAGGACAGGGATATTACCTTATGACGATTGATAAAAAAGTCATTATTGCAAATGCGCCTTATGTTCTGTTCTTTTGGCTCGGTGATAAGCTGGGCTACTCTTTAAGAGTTTTTGAGGGTAATAAAATATCAGCACTTATGAAAGGAATTGCGGAGCTTTTTAAGTCTCCGCTTTTCTCTTTCAATCCTATTGATATGCTTATAGGAGTTGTTACGGCAGTAGCAATAAAAGGCATTTTATATATACGCAGCAAGAACGCAAAAAAGTTCAGAAAAGGTATTGAATACGGCTCGGCTCGTTGGGGTACGGCAGAAGATATTAAGCCTTATATGGACGCTGAATTTCAAAATAATATCTTGCTGACAAACACGGAAAGGCTGACAATGAGCAGCCGCCCGAAAAATCCCAAACACGCACGAAATAAAAATGTATTGGTTATCGGTGGTAGCGGCAGCGGTAAAACAAGGTTTTTCATAAAACCCAACTTAATGCAGCTTCATAGCTCGTATGTTGTAACAGATCCGAAAGGTACGGTTTTAATCGAGTGTGGCAGGCTTCTTGAAAAGGCCGGCTACGAAATAAAGTCGCTCAATACTATCAATTTCAAAAAGAGTATGCACTACAATCCTTTTGCCTACATAAAAGACGAAAAGGATATTTTGAAATTGGTTAGCACGATTATAGCCAATACCAAAGGTGAGGGCGAAAAAGCAAGCGAAGATTTTTGGGTTAAGGCGGAACGCCTCTATTACTCTGCGCTTATTGCCTACATTTGGTATGAAGCTCCCGAAGAAGAAAAGAATTTCATTACTTTACTTGACATGATAAATGCGAGTGAAGCCCGTGAGGACGACGAGAATTTCAAAAGCCCCGTTGATTTACTGTTTGAGCGTTTGGAAGAAAAAGACGCTGAACATTTTGCTGTAAAGCAATATAAAAAGTATAAGCTGGCGGCTGGGAAAACGGCAAAGTCAATTCTTATTTCCTGTGGTGCAAGACTTGCGCCATTTGATATTAAAGAGCTCCGGGCACTTATGGAATATGACGAATTGGAGCTTGACACTTTGGGAGATAAAAAAACTGCTTTATTTATCATCACAAGCGATTTGGATAATACCTTTGACTTTATAACTGCAATGGTTATTTCGCAGATGTTTAATATCCTTTGTGCAAAGGCTGATGATGAATACGGCGGCAGATTACCTATACACGTGCGTTGTCTTTTGGACGAAGCAGCAAACATAACTATCCCTATGCTTCAAAGGCTTATAGCCGTTATACGAAGCAGAGAAATATCCGCTTGTATTGTTCTGCAGGCGCAGGCGCAGTTAAAGGCAATTTACAAAGATAATGCCGATACGATTATCGGTAACTGTGATTGCACCCTGTTTTTAGGCGGAAAAGAAAAGAGCACACTGAAAGAGATTTCTGAAACGCTGGGTAAAGAGACGATTGATTTATACAATACATCAGAAACCCGAAGCAATCAGAACTCTTACGGCTTGAATTATCAAAAGCTCGGAAAGGAGTTGATGAGTCAAGACGAATTGGCGGTAATGGACGGCGGAAAATGTATTTTACAGCTTCGCGGTGTTCGGCCTTTTCTTTCAGATAAGTACGATATAACAAAGCACCCGAACTATAAATATACCTCCGACGCAAGAAAAGAAAATGCGTTTGATATTGAAAAATATATGAAGTGCAAACAGCGGAGAGCAAAAATCAAACCTGATGAAGTCTTTGACTATTACCGGGTTGAGCTCCCCGAAGAAAAACAAGAATCAGTTGAGAATTAAAGGAGGACTATTTTATGGCATTTTTTCAACAGGCAGTTACTATATTGCAGACACTCGTAATTGCACTTGGAGCCGGTCTGTGTGTATGGGGCGGCATAAATCTTATGGAGGGTTACGGAAACGATAACCCCGGTGCAAAATCACAGGGTATCAAGCAACTTATGGCGGGCGGCGGCGTCATAGTTATTGGCACAACCCTTGTACCCTTGCTGTCAGGACTGTTTTAATAGTTGGATAGCATTTTTGATAAAATCACGCAGGCGATAAATGATTTTCTAATCTCTCTTATTGAGGGTAGTTTATCGACTATGTTCAATGACGTAAACCAAAAAGTCGGG
>JAZSPQ010000118.1:0-2879 GCA_045537485.1 Acutalibacteraceae bacterium
TGCAGACGGCACTTTCAGAGGTGATAACAACATCACACGCGCAGAGGTTGTAACCGTTGTAAACAGAGCAACAGGCAGAAATGCAGATAAAGAGTATGTAAACGAAAACTTTACAAAGCTCAACCGCTTTACTGATGTTACAAACAGCAGCATGTGGTATTTCTACGACGTGGCAGAAGCGGCTAATGAACATATCGGCATTACCCACACAGACGGAGAAACTTGGAGCAAGTAAGGATTGGAGGTATAGCCTATGCAAGAAGAAGTTGACCAGAAAACCATAGCACTTGCGGTAAATACAACAAAAATGACGGGGCGCGTTCTTGCAAAAGCTATTCAGTTATATTTGCAGCATCACAAGGACAAATCAAAAAGTCCGAAAATACATCACGGTAAGCAGACAATCAAGCAGCTTATGAAACAAAATGCGGCGCTTTCAAATATAGAGATTACGGACAAAAATATCCGTTCCTTTGAGAGCGTCGCTAAAAAGTACAATATTGATTATGCACTCAAAAAGGACACAAGCGAACAGCCGCCCCGTTATCTTGTGTTCTTTAAGGGCCGTGATGTTGATGTTATCAATATGGCTTTCAAAGAATTTACCCAAAAGCAGCTAAAACACAAGGATAAACCATCTTTGCGGAAACTGCTTTCAAAACTCAAAGAGCAGGCGCAAAAGCTCAATCAAAACCGGGATAGAGAAAAAAACAAGGACAGGGATATTACCTTATGACGATTGATAAAAAAGTCATTATTGCAAATGCGCCTTATGTTCTGTTCTTTTGGCTCGGTGATAAGCTGGGCTACTCTTTAAGAGTTTATGAGGGTAATAAAATATCAGCGCTTATGAAAGGAATTGCGGAGCTTTTTAAGTCTCCGCTTTTCTCTTTCAATCCTATTGATATGCTTATAGGAGCCGTTACAGCGGTAGCGATAAAAGGCATTTTATATATACGCAGCAAGAACGCAAAAAAGTTCAGAAAAGGTATTGAATACGGCTCTGCCCGTTGGGGTACGGCAGAAGATATTAAGCCGTTTATAGACAGCAATTTTTTTAATAATATTCTGCTGACGAACACAGAACGGCTCACAATGAATAACCGACCTAAAAATCCGAAGCACGCACGAAACAAGAATGTAATTTGTATCGGCGGCAGTGGCAGCGGTAAAACGAGGTTTTTTATAAAGCCTCAAATTTTGCAATGCTATCCGGGTACAAACGGCAAAACGGATTTTCCCGTGAGCTATGTAGTAACCGATCCGAAAGGCACCGTAATAATCGAGTGCGGAAAACTGCTTGAACGGGCCGGATATTCTATAAAGTCGCTCAATACTATCAACTTCAAAAAGTCAATGAAATATAACCCCTTTTCATATATCCGAAGCGAAAAAGATATTTTGAAGCTGGTAAATACCCTTATTGCCAATACCAAAGGCGAGGGCGAAAAATCCGGCGAAGATTTTTGGGTAAAGGCCGAAAGGCTTTTGTATCAGGCATACATCGGATATATCTGGTACGAAGCACCCGAAGAAGAAAAAACTTTATTACGCTTCTTGATATGATAAATGCCAGCGAAGCACGTGAGGACGACGAGAATTTCAAAAGCCCTGTTGATTTACTGTTTGAGCGTTTGGAAGAAAAGGACGCTGAACATTTTGCTGTAAAGCAGTATAAAAAATACAAGCTGGCAGCAGGTAAAACAGCAAAGTCAATTCTTATTTCCTGCGGTGCAAGACTTGCACCCTTTGACATTAAGGAGCTACGGGACTTAATGGAATATGACGAATTGGAGCTTGACACTTTGGGAGATACAAAGTCTGCTTTGTTTGTAATTATTTCAGACACGGACGACACTTTCAATTTTGTTGTCGCTATGATGTATTCCCAGCTTTTTAATCTTTTGTGTGATAAGGCTGATGATAAATACGGCGGCAGGCTTCCTATTCACGTCAGATGTTTACTTGACGAGTTCGCAAACATTGGCAAAATCCCAAACTTTGAAAAGCTGATTGCCACAATCCGAAGCCGAGAAATATCGGCATGTGTAGTGTTGCAGGCTCAAAGTCAGCTAAAAGCCATTTACAAGGACAGCGCCGATACAATTATCGGTAACGCAGACTGTACGCTGTTCTTGGGCGGAAAGGAAAAGAGCACGCTGAAAGAGATTTCCGAAACTTTGGGTAAAGAGACGATTGACCTATATAATACATCGGAAACCCGAAGCAATCAGAACTCTTACGGCTTGAATTATCAAAAGCTCGGAAAGGAGTTGATGAGTCAAGACGAATTGGCGGTAATGGACGGCGGAAAATGTATTTTACAGCTTCGAGGTGTGCGGCCTTTTCTTTCGGATAAGTACGATATAACAAAGCACCCGAACTATAAATACACCTCCGACGCCAAAAAGGAAAATGCGTTTGATATTGAAAAATATATGAAACGCAAACAGCGCAGGGCAAAAATCAAGCCTGATGAAGTCTTTGACTATTACAAGGTTGATATGCCCGAAACGGAAACAGAATCAGTTGAGAATTAAAAGGAGGATTTTTATATGGCATTTTTTTCACAGGCAATCACAGTATTGCAGACACTTGTAATAGCACTTGGAGCCGGTCTGTGTGTATGGGGCGGCATAAATCTTATGGAGGGTTACGGAAACGATAACCCCGGTGCAAAATCACAGGGTATCAAGCAGCTTATGGCGGGCGGCGGCGTCGTAGTTATTGGTACAACTCTTGTACCCTTGCTGTCAGGACTGTTTTAATAGTTGGATAGCATTTTTGATAAAATCACGCAGGCGATAAATGATTTTCTAATCTCTCTTATTGAGGGTAGTTTATCGACTATGTTCAATGACGTAAACCAAAAAGTCGGG
>JAZSPQ010000030.1:0-8377 GCA_045537485.1 Acutalibacteraceae bacterium
TTTGCTACGGTTAATGTTGTGTCGGCATCGCCTTATCTTCCCGGGCCGCTTCCAGCCAAGTATTGTCAGCACTGATGAGCTTAACTACCGTGTTCGGGATGGGAACGGGTGGACCCTCATCGCTAAAAACACCGACTAACCTGACGCATTTAACGTCCTGTTGTCAATCAACATCGGCTATTATACACAAGTGAAACGGGAATGTCAATACCTTTTTTTAAAATTTTTTAACTTTTTTTAAAAATAAAAGGCAGAGAAAAATTCTCCGCCTTTTTCAGTGCGTTTATTAAGCGGGTAACACTTACCCTTTAATGTTCACATAGGCGCAATTCTGCATTTTGCATTTTGCACTCTGATTGAATCAGCCCTTGTAGCCTGCTGATTCAAGAGCCTTTGCGGCTTCTGCCTTTGAGATTTTACCTGCGTTGCAGTCTGCCATAATCTGAACCTGATTATCTCTGAGCTTATAGAAGCACCAGATGCCGAGAGCAACAACAAGACCGATAATGGGTACAACGTTATAGGTGAACCAGAGACCGTTGATGGCTTCTGATGCCTGAAGGGAAGCCGCATTGATTGCCTGGTAGTCTGCGAAGGTTTCAATTTTTACTGCACCGTCAGCCTGAAGGGTAACGAGACCCTGTTCAATGAGCTCTTCGATGTTTTCTATCTCGCTGCCCATAAACTTCGTCTTGAAGCTGAAAAGACCGAGAAGGATAAGACCGAGACCGCTTGAGATAGCGGCGGAAAGCTTAACTGTAAAGGTCTGGATGGCGAAGGTGATACCCTTGGCTTCTGTACCTGTTGTATACTGACCGAATTCTGCACAGTCGGGTGTGAATGTGAAGGCGAGAACACCGATGATACCGAGAGGAATTGAACGGAGCATAAAGGAAACGATGAAAAGAATGAGACTGTTCTGTGCAAAGCAAACGGGGATTGAAAGAACAATGGCGGCTATAACCGAGAGCTTGAAAAGAGTGGTTTTGTCGATTTTTCTGATGATTCTCGGAACAAATAAAGCCATAACAAGCTGAGGAACTGCGGCAACGGTACCGGTGATGAGAGAGATAAGCTCGTTGCCGAAAATATAGTAAGCAGTGAGAAGGTGAAGGGCGGTGTAGGTCTGTGCGCCCGAATAGAAAATGTAGCCGAGGTAATAAATGAGAAGATACTTGTTGCTGATGACGTACTTTATCATACTGCGCACGGTGAACTGCTCTTCCTCTACAGGCTTGTTTCTTTCCTTACACTTTTTGCAGACGGGGAACATGGTCGCGGCGGCAGCAACTGCAATAATAATAGCTGTGGGACCGTAGCCGATATTGATTGTCTGACCGATGAAAAGAGTAACGAGAACTGTTGTAAGAGCTGAACCGATGCCGCCGGTGATACCCTTGAGTGAAAGGATGGTGTTTCTTTCTTCAATCTGGTCGGTCATTGCGGTGATGATACCGAAGGCGGGAACGTCACAGATGGTGTATGCGGTATCCCAGATGATATATGCAAGTGCAAACCAAATGAGCTTTACAGTTTCACTTGCTGCCGAGGGGATAATGAAAACCGCAATCGTTGCCGCGGGTGTAAGTGCGCAGGCTATTTTAAGCCAAGGGATGTACTTCTGTCCGCTTTTAAATTTGATTTTATCAAAGATAACGCCGAAAAGAGCATCGTTTACCGCATCCCACACCTTGACGATTGTAACGATAAGACCTGATTTTACCGGGTCTATTTCTTTAAAAACAAGGTAGGTGGTAAGGTATGCGGCCAGAAGGTTGTAAATCATATTCTGGCCGAAGAAATAAAGATAATAGCTTTGTCGTTCTTTTGGGTTAGTTTGCCATAACGGATTTTTGTTTGGCTTTTCAATTTTGTTTTCCATATTTTTCTCCTTTTATATATTTAAAAGATTCGCTTTTTTAATTTTATCACTCAATTACGGCTAAGTCAACCGAGAAGCACGCTTTTTTGAAGGAATATTTTTACAAACTGAATATGAGAGCATATTTGTGCAATAATAAGCATAAGCATAAATTACAATTTATGAAAAGGAGATTTTTTATGAAAGCTATTATTTCCATAATTCTTGCAGCGATGCTGATGTTTACCTTCACTGCTTGCGGCGGTAACGATGACACAGGCAACGGCACCGGAAACGGCGGTAATGAAAACAACGGTACCTCAATGAGAGACGAGACGACCACTGATATGAACGATGCAGGGGAAAATATGGGCGATATTGCCGACGATCTGACCGAAAACGGTAATGTTACCAACCAGACCGAAGAGGGCATTTTAAACGATGCCATGACAGGCATCAGTGATATGCTCGGCGGTGACGAGGAGACAACACAGGCTGAATAAATCCTGAAATACCGAAAAGAACGGTGAATAAAGGGTAATTTTATGCCGAAACGGGTGACAGAACATCACCCGTTTTTTTGTGGTTGTTTTCTCTTGTGACTTTATCGACAGTAAGAGAGCCGATGCGTTTTCCGCATCGGCTCAGTATGTGTTAATATCAGTATGTGAATTCCCAGGTTTCGTCAAGTCCGCCTTCAAAGGTTGCGGAGCCGCTTGCAAAGAAAATGCTTGCTTTACCTTCGCCTGACATGGGAAGCTTGTTGTAAAGCTTTACCACTCTGTCGTTAGCATCAACGGTAACGGAAATTATTGAACCGGGATAGTGCATATCTGCCTGAGAAATTTCAGCAGGAGAGATATCAAGACCGGCAAGGTCGAGATAACCGATAGCGGTTGAGTTGTAGACAGGTGTGGGTGATGTAAGAGTTGTATCCTCAGCAACAAGAACTACGGTGTAGGTAATATTGCCGTTGGCTTCAACTGTAACGCTTGCATCAACAATACCTTCGGCTGTTACCTTGAATTCCTTGTTTGTGGGAGGAATGAGTGAGAAGGGTGTGTCGCTTGTAGATGCCTCGGGGTCCGTTGTGCTTGAAACGAAGTTGTTGGCAAAGGTGTAGCTCACAGGCTCACCGACACCGCCGATAAGATTGTTAACAATACCGTTTATCGTATCAATAAGCTGGGGGACCGAACAGTCCTTAACAGTAACCTTGATGGATTCTGTCTTTGTTGCATTCATATTTGACTCAGCCTTGACAAGGTTTACATAGTAGTTCATCAGCTGGATGATCTGGTCGTCCGTATACTGAGTGGGATCTGTGGGAGCAGAAGAGCCGTTGTTGTCGGAGCTGCCGTTATTTGTTGCACCGTTGTCGGAGCCGTTGTTATTTGTTGCACCGTTGTTGGTGCCGCCGTTGTTTGTTGCGCCGCTGTTTCCGCCGATATTGGGCTTCTGGGGTTTTTCGGCTACCTGAGCCTGCTGAACATTGGCAGTTGCAAGAGTATCCTCGATACCCTTATCCTGGCCGACAACAAAACCCATGGCGAATATCCATACTGCAACGATAATGGCGATTATGGTCTTATATTTCTGATTCATTTGAGATTCTCCCTCTTGAATATATTTTGATTTGCCTATTATATAATAACATACCTAATTTTGGCTGTTTTGTCAATAGAAAGAAATAAGATATTTTGTTAATAATTATTACGCTTCTCCATAAAAAATATCACATTCCGTACATTATCCAGCTTATTATATAGCTTATGATTTCCGTGATAAGAAGGGCTGCAAGAGCTCCCATAAAAGAGGTGCCGCCGAGCCGTGAGGCAAGGGGAATACCGACCTCAGGTGAGGGCGCGGACACAATTTTGTCTATGGAGCTTTCTGCGTGCTTTTTATAAAGGGGGTAGGCGACCAATGCCGCAAGAAGGGATAGTGCAATATTGACAGCATAGAAAGCGATTACATCAGGATAAAGAGTTATAATTTCCTGAAGGGGGGTGCCTTTGTCCAGTGCATCTGCGTAGCCTTCAAGAGACTGAGACAGTGAGGGTGAAAAGACAATCGAAACAATTACGGAAAGAGTCATAAAGATTATGCCCGACTTATAGAGCTTGCGGTAAAAGAACCAGTAGGGCCCGAAAAAGAAGGCTGCCCAGTTGAAGGTAAAGCCGCTTCTGCTGTCGATTTTTCTGAAGGCATTGATGAATCTTGATGCATTCGCCCCGATAAAACGGAAAAGAAGGTACTGCTTTGTGTTTTCAACTTTCTGCTGTGAGTTTTGTCCGTAATCGGGCTGTGGCTGAACATCGGCAACAGGAGCTTCGGAGTTATATTCAAAGCCTTCACCCTGACCTAAAGCAAAGGGTGGCGGATAATCGGGAACTTCGTCAGGTGCTTTCTTCAGCTCTTCGTTTTCTTTGGCAGCCTCGGCAAGATTCATACCGAAAACGATGAGCTTCATTGAGCAGTTTTCGCATATCTTTGCATCGGCACTGTTGAGATGTCCGCAGGAGGGGCAGGGCAGCTTATCGGATTCTGTAGCAGGTGCAGCCTCGATTGCAGGGGCTGTGTACGAGCCGGACCAGTCAAAGCCGCTGATGTGCTTGTGCTCGTTGACGCAACGGTTATTGAGTTTATAGCATTCTCTGTGCTGAGGGGTGCCGCATTCGGGGCAGACAACTATATCGTCATCCTCCTGAAAGCGCAGACCGCAGCCGTCGCATAGAGAGTTTTTATAATTCATAGGTAAACTCCTTAGTAATAAGATATCCTTATTATTTTAGCTTTTTTTTGCCGTAAAAGCAACGATTTTTATAAAAATTTAATTTACTGTAATAAAAATAATGCCACAGCGTTTTTTCTAACAAAAAAATCATTATTTTTCGCAAATGTGTTGCTCTTTAACAAGAAATGTGTATAATGTAAAAGGATAATTTTGTTCAGGTGGTTTTTATGATTTAAAAATTATGAATTTTGCAATATAAAGATTATTGAAAGGATTTTAATTTATATGATTCAGTTTGAAGAATTAAGACTCAGACTTCTCGAAAGTGAGAAGCCTCTGGCAGAACTTTCAGCCGCTCTCGGTCTTGACGAAATGGCAAAGGAAATAGCTCAGCTTGAAGAGAAAACAACGGCAGAGGATTTCTGGGGTGACCTTGCAAATTCACAGAAGGTGCTTCAGAGAATTGCCGCACTCAAGAATAAGACCAAGGCATATGAGGATCTCAAAACAGCCTATGAGGATGCTCTTGTTATGATAGAGCTTTCCGATGAGGAGGGAGACCTCGACCTTCTTCCCGATTGCGAGGAGAGTGTTAAGGCCGTTGAAGATGAGCTTGAAAAGCAGACTCTTGCAACCCTTCTTTCAGGTGAATACGATAACAACAACGCTATTCTCACCTTCCACGCAGGTGCCGGCGGTACCGAGGCTCAGGACTGGTGTCAGATGCTTTTCCGTATGTACGGTCAGTGGGCGACAAAGCACGGCTTCAAGTTTACAACAGTTGACTTTCTTGACGGCGACGAAGCAGGTCTTAAATCTGCTACCGTTGTTATTGAGGGCGAAAATGCTTACGGCTACTTAAAGAGTGAAATGGGCGTTCACCGTCTTGTCCGTGTTTCACCCTTCGACTCCTCGGGAAGAAGACACACATCCTTCGCATCTCTTGAGGTTATGCCCGAAATTGACGACACCGTTGAGGTTGAAATCAGAGAAGAGGACATCAGGATGGAGGTTTACCGTGCTTCCGGTGCCGGCGGACAGAAGGTTAATAAGACCTCTTCCGCAGTTCGTCTTATCCATGAGCCCACGGGCATAGTTGTTTCCTGCCAGGTTGAAAGAAGCCAGCATCAGAACAGAGAAGTTTGTATGCGTATGCTCAAGTCAAAGCTTATCGAGATCAAGGAAAGAGAGCATCTTGACAAGATTGAGGATATCAAGGGCGAGCAGAAGGAAATCGGCTGGGGCAGCCAGATCCGTTCCTATGTATTTATGCCTTATACCCTTGCAAAGGACCACAGAACAGGCTTTGAAATGGGTAATATCAATGCTGTTATGGACGGTGACATTGACGGTTTCATCAATGCATACCTTAAGAAGCAGTCATTGGATGCACTTGGTGCAGAATAATTCAGAAGATAAAAGACCGTTTTTGCGACGGTCTTTTTAATTTGCAATTTTGTAGGGACCGGCGTCCTCGACGGTCCGTTTTTCCACAGCAATTCGTTCTCATGCGGACCGTCGGGGTTACGGCTTTGCCATTACCCCTTTGTCCTTTGGACATTTCCCCTAATAGGGGAATCCCACTGGTCCCTACGGCTCTGTCATTCGAGCTTGGTGAGGAATCGCATAAAAAATACCGCTTTCCGATTTGGAAGGCGGTTTAGTGTTTTATTCTGATAAGAAAGTAGGGTTATTGGTGCGGCCGAGGAGATAGTCGATTGAAACGTTATAATAATCTGCAAGTTTTATTATAACGTCGGTAGGAATATCACGCTGACCGTTTTCGTAATAAGAATAACATACCTGGGTACATTTAAGATATCCTGCCATATCGCTTTGCTTTAAGTCGTGATCTTCTCTCAAGTCACGAATACGCCTGTACATTTTTATCACACCTAAAATCTATATATAGATAGTATAAATAAAACAAATTGTTATATTGACATATATAACAAAATGTTATATAATGGTTGTGCCAAAAGAAAGATTTAATTGGAGGTTTTATCATGAAAAAATTATTGGCAGTTTTACTTTCACTCGTAATGATGTTTTCCGTAGTAGCTCTCCCTGCTTCAGCAGCAACTGAAACAGCAGGTGATATCACTATTGAAAACATCGAGGACACAGTTGAAAAGGGCTTTAATCTTATTGAAAGAATTTTTGACTTTGTTCACAACATTGTTCACAGCTTGTCAGAAATCTTCGATTTTGACTGTCCTTTCTGTGATGGAGAGGCAGAAGCTCCTGTTGAGCCTGAAGAGCCCGAAGAAATTTTCGGTACAATCGGCAATGCAGAAGATCTTGCAAACGCTGTAACCGTAGGTGGTACATATACCGTGGAGGCTAGCGTTGAAGTGGAATCATTTGATATTCCGGCTGATACCAAGATAAATTTTGATCTTGGCGGAAATACCGTTTCAGGCGCACCCGTTATCAACAACGGTGAAGTTGCTATTACCGGCGGTACTGTTAATTCTGCTGTTGACGGTATTAACAATTACGGCAAAGCTACCCTTACTGATGTTGATATGAATGCAGGTAGTACTAGCGATTACGCTGCTACTGGCCGTGCAAACTCTTATACTGAATATAACAATGTAAACATTGATTCTAAAGGCGGCGGTGTCGGTGTTGTTGACGGCGGTAAGGCTGTATTCAACAGCGGCAGTGTTGCTGTTAATTCAGCCAGCACATCCGGCAGATACAACTTCTATGTTGTAGGTGAAGGTTCTGAGCTTATAATCAATGATGGTACATTCTCATTCAGCAAAACTCTTAATCAAAAGCGTTGTTATGTTTATGTTGGCAGCGGTGCAGTTGTTATCATAAATGGTGGTACTTTTGGTCCTGCTTCAACAAGATCAGGTTATACTGCCGGTATCTTAGGTGACGGTACAGTTATTATCAAGGGCGGTACATTCGGTTTTAATCCTTCCACATGGGTTGCTGAAGGTTATGAAGCTGTAAAAGATGGTTCAGTATGGACTGTAGCTCCTATAGCATAATTAAGATACAAGCCTTTGCTTTTAAAAAGGTCTTTCTTTTAAGACCACTGAAAATTTTGTATAAAAGTGAATAAGATAACTCCTTTCAAGCGATAAAGAGATAATCACTTAAAGCTTGAAAGGAGTGTTTTTTATGGTAAAGGTAGGAACGATTGAATTTGGTGTCTTAAAACGCGAAATGAATTATTTTATAGATGTGCACCTTACAAAATAAAGGAACAAACATCTGAAAAACGCTCTCAATGAGTGGGGTTTTTCTATGCGCCAACCCACATCTTGTGCCCAAAAACACCCCAAACCACACCACCTTGAAGCACCTCAAAAACACCCGGAAAAGTGGTCTGAAACATCTGAAAAACTGCCCAAAAACCCTTGACTTTTCTTGTGCAAAGTGATATTATTATTGAGCTTTCCGCAATGAGGAAAGTTACAAAAGAAACGTCAATGCGAAAAAGTTGAAAAAACTTTCAAAAAAGCCTTGACAAGCGGAGTATATATGTGATATACTCTTTGAGCTGTCTTTCGCAAGAGGATAGCAATTGGACCTTGAAAATTAAACAACGAGATAAGAAAAGGAACCCGAGATTCGATAGTCTGAGGACTATCAAACGAAGAGTTTAAAAAGTACTTTTCAAACAGTAATACGGAAGCTAAATAGCGAAGTATAAAAGTAAGTCAGCAATGACGAAATGAGCGAACGAAAGCTCTGAAAATGATTAGAACACGAAAGTGTCTTAATACAATTTTTAGAGAGTTTGATCCTGGCTCAGGACG
>JAZSPQ010000028.1:0-16344 GCA_045537485.1 Acutalibacteraceae bacterium
CTTTTTCTTTACCTGTAAGCTTATAGAAGAAGAAGGGGACACCTGCAAGGAACATCATAAGACCGTGAACGATTGTGTAGAAGAAAAGAAGAGCAATCTTATTTGTGCCCGGGCTGACTACGTCGTCAACAAAGTCGTAGTGAACAACACCGTCGAGCAGTTTGGGTGCGAAATAGGAGGCGATTGCACCGCTGATTGTTGTACCTACACCGATAACAAAGGGAAGTGAAGCATCAAGACGCTTACCTGTTTTAACTTCAAGGTCTTCAAGTACGTCAGCCTGGAACATAAGAGGAAGAAGATTTGACGCACCGAACTGTAAGCCGATGAGGAAGAGACAGGCGATAAACACAAACATAAGAGGCTTGCTGTCAGTGGTGAAATAGAAGTAACCGATTGTGAAAGCAACGATGTTGGCGCAAACCGAATAGATACCGCTGGCAATATAAAGAACTCTCGCATTAAACTTTTTAAGAAGTGCATTTATTACAAGCATACCTACTGCAGTACCGATACCGACGGGAAGAAGAACAATAATTTTCTTTGACGGATCGCCGATGAGCACGATTGCAAGGTAGCCTTCCATAAAGGTGGAAATTCCTCTGAAGCTTTTAAGGAATTCTGAAAAAATAACAATGTGAGCATGCTTATTTTTAACAATATCCTTTAATCCGAGAAGGGGATTCTTTTTCTCAGCCGAATAAGGAATTCTCTCTCTCACCATTTTCATTCCGAGAAGAACGGTTGAAATGCCGAGTACACCGCAGAAAGCTGAACAAATGATATACTGGAGTCCTTCGTTGTTTTTCCATATCATACCGATAATTAAAAGGAAAAGCATAGGGGCGGAATTTCCGACTGCTGAGGCGAAGCTTCTGAAGGAGAGCACCTGGTCTCTTTCTCTCATATTAGGTGTCATAACATTGGGCAGCATATTGATAACGTTACCGAATGAGCACATAACACTCCAGAGCAGGGCTATTGTTACTATGTAAATAAACATAAGCGTGCCTGTAAGCTGGGGAGGAGTTATAAAGGTGAGCATCATTATTATTGACATCGGAATAATAATGATGAGCATAATCGGTCTGAACTTACCGTTTTTACCAGTTTTTCGTCCGTCGATATACATTGTAATAAAAAAGTTCAGAATAAAGGGTACTATAGTGATGATTGCGTTGAACATTGAGTGATAGTTAGGGTTATAATCATTGATGCGCAACACATTGGTAAGATAGGCGTTTCTGTTAGCACCCACAACACCCGTCATGGTCGTGTAAAAGAATACACCCATAAGGTAGAAAATAAATTCCGGCATCTTTACATGTTTTTTGTTTGGGTCTGCCGCACTTAAAATTGTAGATTGTGACATATTTTTTGCCTCTTTCTTCATATTTTTATATCAGTTTTGATATTTCTGTTTTCTATATTAACATATTGCACAGAAAAATTAAATAGGTAAATTTAAATTAAATGTAAATTTAACAAAAGAAAAATAAAGCGTGTCGAAATATTGTATTTGACTTAAAAAAGGAAAAGTGTTATAATGCTTTCAGCCAACCAACGAGGTTGTAACGAATATTAACAGGAGGTAAGCTTGATGAAAAAGATTATCTGTAAAGTTGAATATGATACCGAAAAATCAGAGCTCGTTGCAAAGTATACAAGCGGCGAATTCGGTGACGCAGCAGGCTTTGAAGAAAGCCTTTATATGACTGCTAACGGTAAGTATTTCCTTTATGTTAACGGCGGCGAGGAATCACCCTATGCAGCTGAAAACATCACCAGAATGTCAGCAGACAAAGCTAACAAATGGCGTGAAGAACGCGGCGTGTAATCATGCTGAATAAAAAACTGCCCACGGTGTTATTCCGTGGGCGATTTTTATGCATTAAATTCAGCCGTCCATGTGAAATTGAAGTTCTCGTTGGACTCAATAGCGTTAATTCCGTCTTTAAGTGAAAAATCGGCTTTTTTCTCTGTTGAATCGTTAACACCGCACCAGGGCTCGATACACACATAAGGAGCACCGGGCTTTGCCCATATTCCGAGGTAAGGTGCGCCGCCGAGGTTGAATTTTACTGTCCTCGAATGTTTATCGCTGTTGAGTGTTATGTTTTCGGAGCTGATGCCGTGGAGAATGAGTGCATCCTCGTTGAAAATATCTTTTGTAATAATTATATCCTTTTCATCATTAAGAACGGGTATTGTTTCGGGAAGGCGAAGGGATTTGACAAGGTCGATTTTTTCTGTTCTGAGAGTCTCCTTCTCGTCAAAGGTGAGTCTGTCTCCGATTTCGCAGTTAAAAGCA
This sequence comes from Acutalibacteraceae bacterium, assembly GCA_045537485.1. GTDB lineage: Bacteria > Bacillota > Clostridia > Oscillospirales > Acutalibacteraceae > UBA6857. Next base: position 2,312 of record JAZSPQ010000028.1, read on the forward strand.
GGGTGAGCGCCTAATGAGAAGTACATAACTCTGTCGTTTTTGTTGATGATGTCGTGTGACACGATGAGCTTGTTTTTATCAATAGAGAAGGTAACCTTAACGTCAAAAAGGTAGGGATACATTTTGAGAGTTTCCTCTGTTTCGGTTAAAATGAAGGTTACTGATTTTTCATCGGAACAGAAAAAATCCCATTTCATATTTCTTGCAAAGCCGTGCTTTGGCATTTCGTATTCTTTCCCGTCAAGACTGTACTTGTCGTCAATAAGTCTGCCCACAATGGGAAAGAGAATAGGGGACTGACCTGCCCATATATTTTCATCACCTTGCCAAAGGTATTCAAAGTCCTCTTTTTTGCCGTAAACGCTTGTAAGCTCACAGCCCTGCTCCTTAACTCCTATTTTAAGAAAGTCATTTTCGATATAGTGAATCATATTAAGCCTCCTGTTATTTATTTTATATATGATACAATATATTTTCCGAGATAGCAATAGTTATTTTTCTGTATATTGCATTTTTGATTGCCTTGTGATAGAATATCAAAGAAAAGGGGTGCTTATTGTGAGAGGAAAAAAGAAGGCAATTATTGCTGTTTGCACCGGTGTTGCCGTTATAGGAGCAGCTGTTGCGGCTGCACATTTTATGCCATTTATAAAAATGCATATCAATGCTGAAAAATATGCTCCCGAACCTGTGAATTTGACAGTTAAGGCTGACAGGATATATTTTCTGAATACAGGCAGTGCCGATGCAATTCTTATCGAAAGTGACGGTAAATTTGCTCTTGTTGACGGTGCGGAGGACAGCGACAATCCGAGAGGCTTTGAGGAATTGGCATACGAGGGTACGGAAGAATATGTTGTTGAAACCGTGAAAAAAATAGCAGGTGACGAAAACGGCAAGGTCGTTCTTGAATTTGTCTTAGGCACCCACAGCCATTCGGATCATATCGGCGGTCTGGATACTCTTATTCTTGATGAGGATATCACTGTCAGAACTGTATATATCAAAGAATATGACGAAAGCATAATAAACTCCTATGAGACAGAAAAATGGGATAACCGTGAAGTTTATGAACAGCTGATTTCTGCCTGTGAAAAGAGAAATGTTCCCGTTGTTCACGATATATCGGAAGAAAAGTTTACTTTCGGTAATTTTACACTGAAATTCTGCAATACTGCTGATACCGGTTCGTCGGAGCCTGTCGGCGAGAATGAAAACGCAATAGGATTACTTGTGGAAAAAGACGGACTCAAGGCTTTCCTTGCCGCAGATATAAATAATCTTGACGGCGACGAAGACAGATTGGCGTCGGAGCTCGGAAAGGTTGACCTTCTTAAAGTAGGTCACCACGGTTATGATGAATCAACGGGTGTTGCTTTTGTTAAGGCTCTGAGCCCCGAAATTGCGGTAGTAACAAACAGAAAAGGCGGTGCTAGCAGAACGCCTGTCAAAAATCTCAACAGTGTAAATGCCGCAATATTTGAAACGGGCAGATATAACGGTATTGTTGCTCAGTTTGACGGCGGTAAAATCATACTATATAAAGATTTGGACAGTGCCGTTGGCGTCAGATAAAAAATATTGAAAAAACTGCAATAAAGCTGTATACTGCTTTTATATTATTAAGTATGGAGATGTTTAAATGAGTCCTGCAAAAAAGAAAAAAAAGAAAAAAATTGATGCTGTTAATTTCACGATAAAATTCCTTATAGCTGCTTGTGTGATTGTGGGAATTGCTTTGGCAGGCTTGCTTGTTGTTGAGCTGCTGTCCTCCGAGGAAGGCCCGTATAGTGACGGCATCAGTGATGTTGAAACTCAGGAAAGCACAGATGAGCAGACCGATGAAGAGCAGACAACCGAACAGCAAACTACAGAAGCTCAAACCACAGAGCCTCCCACAGAAGCTGAAACAACCGAGGCTAAGGAAGACTTCGAGATGCCTACATCTGCTCCCTCGGGAACACTGTGGTCTGAGGAAGACCGTATTATAATCAACCCTGAGCAGGAGCTCTGGAATCTTGTTGTTGTCAACGGAACAAGAGCAATGCCTGAAGGATATACGCCTCAGCTCGCCTCTGTTGCAGGCACCGACGTTCAGATGGACTACCGTGTTGCTCCCTACTATACCGAAATGTATAACGCTGCAAAGAAGGACGGTATTACGCTCACACCTTATTCGGGTTACAGATCCTATGACAGACAGAAGAGGAACTATAACAATCTCACCGAGGAATATATGTCCAGATATAATCTTTCAAGAGAGGATGCGGCAATAAAGGCAGCTACCGTAATTCTTCCCCCTGGAACCAGCGAACATAATCTCGGACTTGCTATGGATATATGCAATACTTACGATTCATTTGCAAATCAGAAGGAATATGCTTGGCTTGTAGAGCACGCTCACGAGTACGGCTTCATCCTCCGTTACACTGCGGAAAAGCAGCCCATTACAGGTATCGTACCCGAGCCGTGGCATTGGAGGTTTGTCGGTGTTGAATATGCCGAGGAGATCAAAAACAGCGGACTTTGCCTTGAGGAATGGCTCGCTCTTAAGGGTATAGCCTACTGATAAAAAAATAAGGGAAAAATATCAAAAAAACTATTGACAAAAGCCGACCTTTGTGATAATATATCCGCACAACAAAGCAGAGCAGTCGGCTTCTCACCTATGGGATAAGGTTCCGCATAGGTCAATAGACTAAGTTTTTTGGTGTATTGATGCGTGGACAGCTCTCTGTTCACGCTTTGATTTTTATGACCAAAGGTCAAAATTATTCGGAGGTGTATGAACATCGCTATCAAAGAAATGCAAATCAATGAAGAGATTCGCGACAAAGAAATAAGAGTAATTCTCGGTGACGGTGAAGTGCTCGGTATTATGTCAGCAGACGAAGCTCTTAAAATCGCAGAGGAAAAGAATCTTGATTTAGTTAAAATTGCTCCTCAGGCTGTTCCGCCCGTATGCAAGATTATGGACTACGGCAAGTATCGTTTTGAGCAGACAAAGCGTGAAAAGGAAGCAAAGAAAAACCAACACGTTGTTGAAATCAAGGAAATCAGACTTTCACTGGGTATTGACACGCATGACTTCGAAACAAAAGTCAACCATGCAAGAAGATTCATCGCAAGCGGAAACAAGGTTAAGGTTTCAATCCGTTTCAGAGGCAGAGAAATGGCTCACACAGAAAACGGACTTGTCACAATGAAGCAGTTTGCCGATGCTTGTTCTGAATTTGCAAACATTGAAAAGGCAGCAAAGCTCGAAGGTAAATCAATGATGATGTTCATGGCTCCCAAGCCGAAAAAGTAATAACAGGAGGAATTTACAATGCCTAAAATTAAAACACACAGCGGTGCAAAAAAGCGTTTTAAGCTTTCCAAGAACGGTAAGCCCATCCGCTACCATGCAAACAAATCCCACATTCTCACAAAGAAGAACACAAAGCGTAAGAGAGGTCTTCGTCAGACAGTTGTTGCCGACAAGACAAACGAGAAGCAGATTAAGCGTCTTATTCCTTACAAATAATTCAAAACCTATCTTAAACTAATAATATCATAACGGAGGTACTTAATCATGGCTCGTATTAAAGGCGCAATGATGACTCGTAAGAGAAGAAATAAAGTATTAAAGCTTGCAAAGGGCTACTACGGCTCAAAGCACAGCCTCTTCAAGACAGCTAAGCAGGCTGTTATGAAATCAGGCAACTATGCATACATCGGCAGAAAGCAGAAGAAGAGAGATTTCCGTCGTCTTTGGATCACAAGAATCTCAGCTGCTTGCAAGGCTAACGGCACAAACTACTCAACATTTATGAACGGTCTCAAGAAGGCAGACATCACTCTTAACAGAAAGATGCTTTCAGAAATCGCTATTGCTGATCCCGCAGCATTCACAGCTCTTGTTGAGAAGGCAAAGGCAGCTCTTTAATTCAAATTAAATTGCGTCCGAGATTTATTCTCGGGCGTATTTGTGTTTTTGTAACGGGTTATTTTTCTTTAATTTAAAAGCAAAAGGAGGGAAAGCTATGCTGAAAATTGACAGTCTTTCTAATGAAAAAATCAAATTATGCGCAAAAATTATATCCTCATCAAAGCACAGGAAGCAAAATAAAATCTTCTTTCTTGAGGGGCTCCGTCTTTGCCGTGATGCAGCAATAACCGGCTGCAGAATAGAATTTGCTTTTTTCACTCGAAAGGCTATTGATACAAAGCCTGACGAGGTCGATTTCATTGCTTCGAGATCAGCTCAGTTTTTTGAAATATCCGAGCAGGTTGCAACAAAGCTTTCTCAGACGGAAACCTCGCAAGGCTTCTTTTGCCTTTGTGCAATGCCTGAAAATAAAAGTGAAATTAACCCGAAAGGGAAATATATCGCCCTTGAAAATCTCCAGGACCCCTCAAATCTCGGCGCAATATGCAGAACTGCTGAAGCGTTGGGTATTAACGGTGCGATTGTATGCGGTTGCTGCGACATATTCTCACCGAAGGCACAGCGGGCGGCAATGGGCTCGCTTCTCAGGCTTGGCATAACCGAGTGTGATGATTTGATGAGTTTCCTTTCTGAGCTGAAAAACAAGGGTATGATCCTTTATGCAACAACACCCGATGAAAAAGCTGAAAAAATAACAGACTGTGATATGTCGGGCGGCGTTGTATGTGTAATAGGCAACGAGGGTAACGGAGTTACGGAAAATGTATTTTCTGTCTGCAAAAAGGTTACAATACCAATGCTCGGCAGAGCCGAATCGCTCAATGCATCAATGGCAGCGGCAATAACCATGTGGGAAATGATGAGGTGTACCGATGGAAAATAAGGTTTTCTGGGTATGGCTTCAGAGGCGCGTCGGTTTTGCCGGTGAATATAAAGAAATTATCAATCATTTCGGTACTCCCGAGGCGGTATATAATGCAACTGAGTATGAGCTTAAGGAGCTTGCGTTTACTAAAAGGCGGAAAGCTCTTTCTGAAAAGCTACTCAATCACGACCTTTCCGAGGCTGAAAAGACGGTGGAAATTTGCAGAAAGCACAATATCCACATCATCACACCGGATTGCGAAATCTTCCCCGAGGCTCTCAAGAATATCTCTAATCCGCCAATGGTGATTTATGTCAGAGGTGACCTTGACTGTCTTAATGCGGAGTGTACCGTTGCGGTCATCGGTAGCCGCACTCCGAGTAAATACGGCGAGGAAAGTGCAAGAAAAATTGTTACTGACCTTGTAAAGACTTCTGCCGTTATAGTAAGCGGTGGTGCTCTCGGAATCGATAGTGTGGCACACAGCAGTGCTATTGAGGGTGGAGGCAAAACCTTACTTGTTATGGGTTGCGGTCACGGCGACGGATATCTTCCTGAAAACAGTGAGCTTCGTAAAAATGTGTTTCATCACGGGGCTCTGATCAGCGAATATCCGCCATACACTCAGGTTTATCAGGGAAGCTTTCCTTTGCGCAACAGGATAATTTCAGCTTTGAGTAAGGCTGTAGTTATAATCGAGGCGGCACAGTACAGCGGCACCTTCAGCACAGCAAAGCATGCCATGAAGCAGGGAAAACCCCTTTACGTTTTACCGGGTGATATTCAGAGCGGAAACTTTGCAGGCTCCAATCAGCTTATTACCGAGGGTGCAACTCCGATTTTCTCTGCAGAGGATATTATTTCTTCCTTTGACGGTAGAAAAAAACGCAGAGATACGTCTGCGCTTAAAACCAACGCTCCCTTTGAAAAAATAAATGAGCCCTCGCGGTTTTCTAAGAAAAACAAAAGCAAAAGGGTCACAAGGCCCGCCTGCAACGGCTCTGTGTCAGAAAAAGAAGAAAAAAATATTGAGAATGAGAAGAAAAATCTTCCTGAAACTATTTCTAAAAACGCAGAAATAGTGTATAATTTAATGTCTGACGGAAAATGCACCTTAGATGAGCTCACAAACAGCTCCGAGCTTTTGCCTGCAAAGATCCTTGCGGCACTGACAGAGCTTGAGCTTGAAGGCTTTATAACAAAAACAGCAGACGCATACCGTTTGATTTAGAATAAAATCCATTAGAAAAGGTGAAAAAATATATGGCAAATCTTATTATTGTAGAGTCGCCCTCCAAGGCAAAAACCCTTAAGAATTATCTTGGCGGCGGTTATGAAATCATCGCTTCAAAGGGTCATATCAGAGACCTGCCTGCAGCGAAGCTCAGCGTTGATATCAAACATGACTTTGCACCTAAATACAGCATAGTAAAAGGAAAGGAAAAGCTGGTCAAGGAGCTTAAGGCAGCAGTTGCCGAAAGTGATGAAGTATATCTTGCAACTGACCCGGACCGTGAGGGAGAAGCAATTTCATGGCATCTTGCGGAAATACTCGGTCTTGACCTTGATAAGCTTAACCGTGTAACCTTTAATGAAATCACAAAAACAGGCGTTAAGAACGGTATGTCAAATCCGAGAAAAGTGGACATTGACCTTGTAAACGCTCAGCAAGCAAGACGAATTCTTGACAGACTTGTGGGTTACAAGCTCAGCCCCTTTGTTTCACAGAAAATCAGAAGAGGTCTTTCTGCAGGCCGTGTTCAGAGCGTTGCAGTGAGAATGATAGTTGACAGAGAAAATGAGATCAGAGCTTTTAATCCTGAAGAATACTGGACGATCGAGGGAAAGTTCACATTTTCGAGAAAAGCCCTTTCCGCCGATTTTTACGGTGACGAAACAGGTAAAATTGAGCTGAAAAACAAGAATGAGGCTGATGCGATTCTTACCCGTTTAGACGGAGCTTCTTACTATATCAGCTCTCTTAAAAACGGAACAAGAAAGAAAAATCCCGCCCCTCCGTTCATTACCTCCACCCTTCAGCAGGAGGCGTCAAGAAGACTCGGTTTCAGAGCTGAAAGAACAATGAAAATTGCGCAGGAGCTTTACGAAGGTGTGAACATCAGCGGCTACGGCTCAATCGGTCTTATAACCTATATGAGAACCGACTCCTTGCGTATATCCGAGGAAGCGCGTCAGGCAACCGATGAGTTTATACGTGACAATTTTGGTGAAAAGTATCTTCCCGAAAAGCCCAGATATTATAAATCAAGAAGCAATGCTCAGGACGGACACGAAGCAATCAGACCTTCAACGGTGTCACTCACTCCCGAAAAGGTTAAGTCGAGCCTTACCGCTGAGCAGTCTAAGCTTTACACCCTTATCTGGAACCGTTTTGTGGCATCAATGATGGCTTCTTGTGTACAGAACACATCAAAGCTTGAAATCAGAAGCACAAAAAGCGGAGCTCCCGAGGATAAATACTGCGTTTTCACCGCAAGCGGATATTCTGTCAAGTTTGACGGTTATACCGTACTTTACGATATGGGTGACGGCGATGAAAAATCAAAGCTCCCCGAGGGTCTTGTAAACGGAGAGGCACTTAAGCTCAAGGAGCTTGTACCTTCACAGCACTTTACTCAGCCACCGGCAAGATATACAGAAGAGTCCCTTATCAAAACTCTTGAAGAAAACGGTGTCGGCAGACCGAGTACCTATGCTACTATTATTTCAACAATAACAAAGCGTGAATATGTTGAAAGAAAATCCAAGCAGCTCTTACCTACCGAACTTGGCGAAGCAATAGTTAATCTTCTTAAAGAGAAATTCAAAAACATCGTTAATGTCAAGTTTACTGCTCAAATGGAAACAGATCTTGATATGGTAGGTGAGGGTAAAGAGGATTATATAAAAATGCTCCACGATTTCTATGACGATTTTGAAGTGAATCTTCAGAAGGTCAAAAAAGAAATGGAAGGCGTTAAAATTCAGCTCCAGGAGGATATAACCGATATTCCCTGCGAAAAGTGCGGCAGAATGATGGTTATAAAATCGGGACGCTTCGGAAAGTTCCTTGCATGTCCCGGTTATCCGGAATGTAAAACAACAAAACCCTATGTGGTTGAAACAAATGCAAAATGTCCCGTTTGCGGCGGTAAGGTTATTTCTAAGAAATCTAAGAGAGGATACAACTTTTTTGGATGCGATAACTGGCCTGAATGTAACTTTATGACATGGGATAAGCCCACTGATGAAATCTGTCCTCAGTGCGGAAAATCACTTTTCAAGGGCAAGGGCGGGGTGTTATCCTGTCTTGATGAAAAGTGCGGATATAAAACCAATGCAAAGAGGAAAAAAGATAAAGACGAATGATAAAGAGGTGAGATTATGGCAGAAGAAGTTAAGATAATAGGCGGCGGTCTTGCAGGTGTTGAAGCGGCATGGCAGCTTGCAAACAGAGGCTTCAGTGTTAAGCTTTATGAGATGAAGCCCGTGAAATATTCTCCTGCCCATAAGCTTTCCACATTAGGTGAGCTTGTCTGCTCAAACTCACTCAAGGCTAAGCGTTTAGAATCTGCGGCGGGCCTTCTTAAGGAAGAAATGAGAGTATTCGGTTCAATCTGTATGGAGAGTGCCGATAAATGTGAGGTGCCCGCAGGCGGAGCTCTTGCCGTTGACAGACACGAGTTTTCAAGACTCATTACCGAAAAGATTGAAGCTCACGAAAATATTGAGATAATTCACACCGAGGTGTGTGAAATTCCTGAGGGTAACGTAATTATTGCCGCCGGACCTCTTGCCTCGGACTCGCTCAGCGAAAACATTGCAAAGCTTTGCGGAGAGGGACTTCACTTTTTTGATGCGGCGGCGCCTATTGTTACACTTGAAAGCATAAATATGGAAAAGGCTTTTACCGCTTCACGCTACGAAAGAGGCGGCGAGGATGATTACATCAACTGTCCGATGAATAAAGAGGAATATGAGGCCTTTTATGAGGCTCTCATTACTGCTGAGGGTGCATCTCTTCACAGCTTTGACAAGCGCAAAGACTTTTACGAAGGCTGTATGCCCATTGAGGTTCTGGCTTCGAGAGGTAAGGACACAATGCGCTTCGGACCTATGAAGCCTGTCGGACTAAGAGACCCACGTACGGGTCACAGACCTTGGGCGGTGCTTCAGCTCAGAAAAGAAAACAGTACCGGTACAATGTTTAATCTGGTAGGTTTTCAGACTAATCTCAAATTTGCAGAGCAAAAAAGGGTGTTTTCAATGATTCCCGCTCTTGAAAATGCAGAGTTTGTTCGGTACGGTGTTATGCACAGAAACACCTTTATTGATTCTCCAAGACTGCTTGACGGCGATTTCAGCTTCAGAAGCAGACCTGATCTTTTCTTTGCAGGTCAGATTACGGGAGTTGAAGGTTATATGGAGTCTGCCTCAAGCGGAATAATGGCGGGAATCAATATGGCGAGAAGACTTCAGGGGAAAGGTACATTAGTTCTTCCCGACACAACAATGATAGGTGCTCTCAGCAGATATATAAGTGACCCTACGGTGGTGAATTTCCAGCCTATGGGAGCTAATTTCGGAGTTTTACCTGCCATCGAGCCTAAAATAAGAGACAAAAAAGAACGCTATGCGGCTTTATCGGAAAGAGCTGTTGATTCAATGAAAAAATATCTTGAAAGTGAGGGGTACTGATGAACTTTGATGAATTTGAAAAAATAATCGGCTACACATTCAAAAATAAATCACTTCTTAAAACTGCACTTACTCACTCCTCATACGCAAACGAAAAGCATCCCGGCGGTGAGTGTAATGAGAGACTTGAATTTCTCGGCGATTCCGTACTCGGAGTAATAACTGCAGATTATTTCTATCATAACCTTAATCATCTTCCCGAGGGTGAGATGACTAAGAAGAGAGCGCAGTGTGCCTGCGAAAAATCTCTTTTCGGCTTTGCAAAGGAGATAAATTTAGGCAAGTATATCCTTCTCGGCAAGGGTGAAGAAAACACCAACGGAAGAAATCGTGCGTCAATACTTGCCGATGCTTTTGAAGCAGTTATAGCCGCTATTTATCTTGACGGAGGACTTGAGGAAGCGAGAAAATTCGTGCTTGATTTTGTTAAGAAGGCGGCAACACAGCAGGTAGCCTTCAGAGACTATAAAACCGAGCTTCAGGAAATTATACAGAAGAATCCCGACGAGCATCTTACTTACGTTCTTGTAGGTGAGAGCGGACCTGACCACAACAAGCGTTTCGAGGTTGAGGTAAGATTAAACCGCAACGTAGTAGGCTGCGGAATCGGAAGAAGCAAGAAGCTTGCAGAGCAGCAGGCGGCTAAGGAAGCTCTTGAGCTTATGGGTATAAAAAGTTGAAGCATATAAACGTAGCTTTATTTGTATCGGATTTAGGTTGTCCTCACCGATGCAGCTTCTGCAATCAGAAAACAATTTCAGGTAAAATAACGCCGCCAACGGCAGAAGATGTTGCAAAGGCGGTGGAAACCGCACTTTCAACCGCAGAATGTAACGAGGGCGAAATTGCTTTTTTCGGCGGAAGCTTTACGGCTATCGACCGAGGATATATGCTTGAACTTCTTAAAAAAGCGAGCGAATATGTCAGTAAGGGTTTGTTCAGAGGAATTAGAATTTCCACCAGACCCGACTGTATCGACACTGACGTGCTTTCCCTGCTGAAAAAATACGGCGTAACCTCTATAGAACTCGGCTGTCAGAGTATGGACGATGAGGTGCTGAGGCTCAACAACAGAGGTCATGTCAGTGCTTGCGTACCGAAGGCGGCGAAGCTTATAAAAGATTACGGCTTTGAGCTTGGCGTGCAAATGATGACGGGTCTATACGGTGATACGCCGGAAAAGAGCATTGAAACGGCGAAAAAGCTGATTTCACTTGAGCCGGATACAGTCCGTATATATCCGACAGTTGTGCTTGAAAATACAGAGCTCGAAAGACTTTACCGTAAAGGGGAGTACACCCCTCAGAGCCTTGAAGAAGCGGTTGAGCTTTGCTCGGAGCTGCTCGAAATGTTCAATGACAAAGGAATAAAGGTTATCCGTATGGGGCTTCACTCAGGCGGTAACGTTGAGGAGGGCTATGTTGCAGGTGTGTATCATCCTGCCTTCAGAGAGCTTTGTGAAAGCCGTATTTATCTTAAAAATACCGAAAAAGAGCTTGAAAAAATTTCAGGCAAAGATATAGAAATTACTGTCGGCAGCAGATATGTTTCCATGCTGACGGGACAGAAAAAATCAAACATCAGAAGATTGAACGAAAAAGGCTATAAGGTCAGAATAGTGCAGGATGACAGATATCCGAAATATAAAATAACAGTGCGAGGAATTGAAAAATGACATTAAAGGCACTTGAAATGCAGGGCTTCAAATCCTTCCCCGAAAAGACAACGCTTAGCTTCGGAAAAGGCATCACTGCGGTTGTCGGTCCTAACGGAAGCGGAAAAAGTAACATTTCCGACGCCGTACGTTGGGTCCTCGGTGAGCAGTCAAGCAAGTCGCTCAGAGGTTCAAAGATGGAAGACGTTATTTTTGACGGTACTAAAATCAGGAAAGCACACGGCTTTGCTCAGGTAACCCTCCGTCTCGATAACAGTGACGGAAGTCTCAAGGGCTATGACGGTGATGAGGTTTCTGTAACGAGACGGTACTACCGTTCAGGCGAAAGTGAATATAAAATCAACGGTGTAAATGTCCGACTTAAGGATGTGCACGAGCTGTTTATGGATACAGGTCTCGGAAGAGACGGCTATTCAATGGTAAGCCAGGGTAAAATTGCCGATATGGTAAGCGGCAAAGGCAGAGAATGCCGTGAAATGCTCGAAGAAGCGGCAGGAATATCCTCATACAGATACAGAAGGAACGATTCTCTCAAAAAGCTTTCCCAGGCTGAGGAAAATCTTGTGCGCTTAAGAGATATTCTCACTGAGCTTGAGGGCAGAATCGGTCCTCTTAAAATACAGAGTGAAAAGGCACAGAAATTTCTTGTGCTTGCTGCCGAAAAGAAGGAGATTGAAATTGGTCTCTGGCTTTATAACATAGATAAACTGCGTGAAAATCTCAGTAAGCAGCAGGACAGTATTGCGATCGCAACGGGTCACTATGAAAAAGTTGAGCAGGAGCTTTCAGAGATCGGGGCGGCAATAGAGAAGTGTATTTCAGATACGCAGAACATAAACATAGAGATTGATGAAATAAGAAATACAATTTCGCTCATCGAGGAAAAGTCGGCAAATGCCGCAGGAGAGCAGGCAGTTCTCAGAAACTCAATTGAGCATAATAACGAAACTATAGACAGAATCGGGAAAGACAGAGATGATTCCGAAAACAGTCAGCAGCAGCTTTTAAAAGAGATTGCCACTGAGGAAAAGCTCATAAATCAGATTAAAGAAATCCGTGCTGAAAAGAGCGAGCTTCTCTCTAAAGCTCAGGGTGAGCTTGATAAAATGCAGTCAGAGGGCGGAGACCTCGACAGTGAAAGCGCAGAGCTTTCAAGATGCATTACGGTGCTTACAAAGGAGCTTTCAGACTGCAGAGTAGCATATTCTACTGCGATGTCATCAATCAGCGAGGTCAAATCCAGAGTTGAAATTATAGATCAGCTTATTTTCGGCAAAAAAGAAGCAGTTGACCTTCTCGATAGGGAAGTTGCCGAAAAGGAGAAGACTATTGCCGATGCGGATGCAGTAATAATTTCCGTAAACAATTCCGTTAACGGATATACACTGCGCCTCAACTCAAAGAATGAAAAAGCTGACACAAGAAAAAAAGAGCTTGATAATATGATTTTTGAGTCTCAGCGTACATCTTCAAAAATTAAAATGCTTGAGGAACTCGAAAAGAATATGGAGGGCTATTCGGGAGCAGTAAAGAAAATTATCAAGGAGAGCCAGAAGGGCGCACTTAAGGGCATTCACGGCACAATTTCTCAGCTGATTTCAGTTGATTCCGAATATGCTGTTGCTATTGAAACCGCCCTCGGTAATGCAATTCAGAATATAGTTACCGATACTGAAAACGATGCTAAAAATGCTATCAACTTTCTCAAAACAACCAATTCGGGTCGTGCTACCTTCCAGCCGATTTCAGCGGTAAAGGGCAAGAGCCTTGAAGAAAAAGACCTCGATGAGTGTTACGGCTACGTTGATATAGCTGCAAATCTTTTGCGTTGCGACAGAAAGTATGAAGAAATCATTTCTTCGCTTCTGGGTAAGGTCGTTGTTGCAGAGGACCTTACAAGTGCAATTGCAATAGCCAAAAAATATTCTTATAAATTCAAGATTGTTACTCTCGACGGTCAGATTATCAACACAGGCGGCTCAATGACCGGCGGTTCCCTTGCCCAGAGTACGGGTATTCTTTCGAGAGGTACTGAAATTGAGCGCCTCAAGGAAAAAGAAAAAGAGCTTACAGATAAGCTTTCTGTAAGTCAGAAGGCGTACGATGAGCTTATCGGAGAAATAGAAGCTCTTGAAGGTGTACTTGCTGCCGAAAAAGAGAAGCTTGTATCCTCTCAGGAAGAGAAAATCCGACTTCAGGGTGAATACAATCTTTCTTTACAGCAGTATAAAGACGCCAAGGATGCTCTTGATAATCTTATATCAGAAAAGAGCAGTGCCGACGAAAGGGTTTATACTATTGAAGCTGAATGTGAGCTTCATAAAGAAAATATGGATGAACTTACAAAAGCCATTCAGGATAATGAAAATAAGCTCATTATGCTTGACTCAAGAAAAACTGAGCTTTCAAGCAGAAGAAAAGAGCTTTCCGATGAAATATCAGCCCTTAATCTTGATATTCACGGTGCTGACAGAGACCTTAACGCAAGAAATCAGGCTCTAGGCCTTCTTAAGGCTCGACTTGTAAGTCATGAGGATAAGGACAGAGAGCTTGATAAGGAAATCGAGCTTATAAAGCAGAGAAATGCTGAAATTGAAAGAGAAATACTTGCCCTTTCAGAGCTTTCCGAATCCTACGTTGAGCAGATAAAGAAAGCAAAGGATGACATAGTAGCTCTTCAGAATCAGAGAACCTCTGCCGAAGAAAAATCTCAGCTTCTTCGCAATGAAGAAAGAAGCAAGACTTCAGAAAGAGAAAAAATCAGCGGTGAAAAAGCAAGACTTGAGGAACGTAAGGAAACAATGCTCAAAGAGTACGATGATACGGTCAATAAGCTCTATGAGGAGTACCAGCTTACAAAACGT